>JBBSRC010000049.1:0-31699 GCA_038243395.1 Flavobacteriales bacterium
ATAACCGCTACGATAATGGTAGATCCTTTTTTATTTTTGATAAGCTCATTGTAAGCCTTGTCAACACTCATTCCTGGAATAGTATCGTTTTTCAAATCTAAATGTCCCCAATGTTGCTTCTCGGCCGCAGTCAGCTCCGAAGTTTTTAAAGGCATCGTGTCAATGTTTTCCATTGGTGTTGATACGATACCAGAAGTAGAGCCACAATTAAAGAGCGTAGTTGCTACCAAAGTAACAATGGCAAAGGATTTAAATATTTTCATATAATCTATTTATTAATTTGTAAAAATGTCTTGTGAAGTGAAGGTTTGATCTAGACGAACTCCTTTGTCCGTATGTTTTACTGTGATAATCTGATTATGAGCATCATGCTCTAAAAATAAATAATAATTTTTATCTGCCGCTGTCTTAAGAAATAATTCCTTTTCATCCAAAGTTAATAAAGGTCTGGTATCATAGCCCATGACGAAAGGTAAAGGCAAATGTCCCACGGTTGGCAGCAAATCGGCCACAAACGCGATGGTTTTATCTTTATATTTAATGAGCGGAATCATTTGTTTGTCAGTATGGCCATCGGCAAAAAAGATATCGAAGCCCAATTCCGAATTTCTGAGCAGTCGCTCTTCAGGAAGACCAGTAAATTTGAGCTGCCCACTTTCCTCCATCGGAAGAATATTTTCCTTTAGAAATGAAGCTTTCTCACGATTATTCGGGTGGGTTGCCCATTGCCAATGTTGCTCATTACTCCAAAAATGTGCATTTTTAAAAGCAGGTTCATAACCAGTTCGATCCTTATTCCATTGGATGCTTCCACCACAATGATCAAAATGTAAGTGGGTCATGAACACATCTGTGATGTCATCCCGATGAAAACCATGTTGTTTTAAAGAATTGTCTATGGAGTCATTTCCCCATAAAAAATAATATCCAAAAAATTTATCATTTTGCTTATCTCCCATTCCGGTGTCAATCAAAATGAGGCGATTGCCTTCTTCAATCAACAAGCAACGCGCTGCAATGTCAATCATATTATTGGCATCAGCAGGGTTGGTACGTTGCCAAAGGGATTTTGGTACAACACCAAACATAGCCCCACCATCGAGCTTGAAATTTCCAGATTCAATAGGATATAGTTGCATAATGGTTACTTTTGATAAGTGTTAAACTCGCAAATTACTAAAACAGTTAAAATTTGTTGGTTTCGCACAATGATATTGGCTGTATTTTAACATTTTAAAGCGCCAGCCACGAAGTAATGCCTGAGATAATTTGAATCGACTGAAAATTAATTTAAATTTAGAAAAAAGACTTATGAAAAGAATAGTTCCAGGGCCTTTGAGATTAAGGAACATGAAACTTTTGAACTTCGGACGAGATTTCAAACCTGATCAGGAAGTTATTTTAAGAGATTATCTCGCCATTGAACGTACGCGGCTAGCGAATGAGCGTACCTTACTTTCCTATATACGCTCTTCATTATATTTACTTTTGGGTGGAATTGCTTTTTTTCAATTAAAAAGCTTCCCCGATTTTAAGTATTTGGCCATGGTAGCGCTGTTTTTTAGTGCTCTTTTCATGATTATAGGAATCTATCGCTTCATGTTGCTCAAAAGGAGTTTAAAAAAGTTATTCTATAATTCTGAAACTATTAATAAAAGCAAATAGGATCTGTTGGTCATGAAAAGAATAAATTATGAAGGTTTTAATGCAACCAATTAGTTTTATAAAATTTTATTGGAGGGCTGGGCTTAAAAGAAATAACTTTGCTACTTTAAAAAGAAGGAAAAAAAAGGTTTATGGTCGAATTATCGGGAATTGTCATATTGGGGATATTGGCGCAATGGGTGGCTTGGAAATTGAAAATACCCGCCATCCTACCCTTAATTTTAATCGGTCTTTTAGTTGGACCCGTGGCTGCCGAATATCTCAGTAGTGACGGTAGTAAATGGATAGAACCAATTTATAACGGTAAAAATGGACTTTTTCCTGGAGAAAGTCTTTTTTATTTTGTGTCCTTAGCCATCAGTATTATTCTTTTTGAAGGCGGACTGACTTTGCGTCTCAAAGAGATTAAAAATGTGGGCCCCGTAATAACAAAATTGATTACCATTGGCTCCACCGTCACTTTTTTTGGAGCCGCGATTGCTGCACATTTTATATTTTACCTTAGTTGGGAAATGTCCTTTCTATTTTCGGCATTGATCATAGTAACAGGACCCACGGTCATCACTCCTATTTTACGTAATATTCCTTTAAAGCAAGATGTTTCAGCGGTTTTGAGATGGGAAGGTATTCTCATTGATCCTATAGGTGCGCTTGTAGCAGTATTGGTGTTTGAATTTATTAGCGTGGATGTTGGCGGTGCTTTTACCAAAACAGCATTTATCGAATTTGGAAAGATTGTATTATTCGGAAGTACGTTTGGTTTCGCATTTGCCCATGGACTCAATTTTGTCATGAACAAGCGTTTAATTCCACATTATTTATTGAATGTTTTTGCGCTTGCTAGTGTATTGGGGGTATTTGTATTGGCCGATGTCTTTGCCCATGAATCTGGTTTATTGGCAGTTGTGGTCATGGGAATGATTTTGGGTAATTCCAATTCCCCTTATCTAAAGGAATTATTATATTTCAAGGAATCGTTGAGTATTTTATTGGTTTCTATCCTATTCATTTTACTTGCAGCCAACATCAACATGGAAGATTTAAGATTGGTTTTCAATTGGAATATGGTAGCGCTTTTCGCGGTAGTAGTTTTTGTGCTCAGACCTATAGGAGTATTTTTAAGTACCCGTAATTCGCCCTTAGAGTTCAGGGAGAAAATTTTCATTAGTTGGGTAGGCCCCAGAGGTATTGTAGCAGCAGGAATTGCTTCTTTATTTGGTTTAAAACTGGCGAGAGATGGTTTTCAAGATGCAGAATTCATAACACCGCTAGTGTTTATGATTGTTTTGGGAACTGTTTTATTGAATGCTACCACGGCACGATTTATTGCAAAAAAGCTCGGTGTATATCTGAAAATGGCTAATGGTATCCTCATTTTTGGTGCCTCTAAAGCATCCCGATTAGTGGGTAATTATTTACAGAAAAACGGAAGGCGAGTGGTTCTTTTCGATAATAATCAAAATAATATTATTCAAGCTCGAGAATTAGGATTAGAGGCGATTAATTCGAGTATATTTTCAGAGAATTTAGGCGATAATATCGAACTTAATGATATAGGTTATATTGTTGCAATGACGGGAAATTCGGATATTAATCAGGTTGCCTTAGACAATTTCGGAGATGAATTTGGGTCAAATGGTGCTTTTAGACTGATCTCTTCTGAAGAACTGAATGATTCTGACTATAAACCAAACAAAAATCTTTTTATTCGCACCGATGATTATATATCACTCACAAAAACGACACGAAAATATCCCGCCATTAATGAAATAGATATCATTGACAAAGCCCATTATGAGAACTTAATTACACTTAGTGGCAAAGTTGATGACATTATACCCTTGTTTCTTAAGGATGAATCTGATGAATTGCATATCATTGCAAATATCGATAAAGAGTATGAAGAATTTACCGAAGGTTGGAAGTTGGTTTATTTAGGAAAAGCTTTTGATGTTGAAAAAATTCAGAAGGAGAAAACCTCAAGCACTCAAAAAGAAGAAGCCTCAGACAAAAGTTGAGGCTTTTTCAATAGAATTTTAATTGTTTTAAATTACGGTTCCGTTAGGAATGATCGCACCTTTTTTAATGACTACAATGCCTTGTCTGATTACGTAAGTATCCGTTTCCATATCTTTTGAATTCACATCGCCATTAATTCGAACATCATTTCCAATACAGCAATTTTTATCAATGATGGCGTTTTTAATAAAGCATCGTTCCCCTATTCCCATTGGAATCTCGGTTGTTGATGTGACTTCTTCGTAGGTTTGATAACTATCACTACCCATCATATACGTATTAATAATCGTAGATTCATGGCCTATTCGAGAACGAATACCAATTACGGAATGTTCTATTTTTCCGGCATTGATGATACACCCTTCAGCAATAACGGCTCTATTGAGAGTGGTTCCGCTTATTTTTGTGGTTGGCAACATTCTCGCCCTCGTATAAATACGATTTTTATTGTTGAACAGATCAAACTGCGGGATGTCATCTGTAAGCCCTAAATTGGCCTCAAAAAACGAATCGACATTTCCAATATCTGTCCAATAACCTTCAAATTGATAGCTTAACGTTTTGTGTTTCTCAATTGATTGTGGAATAATTTCCTTACCAAAATCATTGGTATCAGGATTTTCCATAAGGTCTATCAGAAGCTGTCGGTTAAAAATATAGATCCCCATAGAAGCTAAATGATTCCGGCCTTGTGCTTTCATGCTATCGCTTACTTCGGACGTCCAATCGGGTAATAAACTAACATCTGGTTTTTCTATAAAAGAGGTAATAATATTATTTTCATCCGTCTTTAAAATACCAAAAGAAGTCGCATCTTTTTCAACTACAGGTAGGGTAGCAATCGTGATTTCAGCATTGCTTTCACGGTGGGCATCTAACATTTTGTTAAAATCCATTTGATACAATTGGTCGCCAGATAAAATCAGAGCATATTCAAATTCGTAATTTAAGAAGTGATGCATATTTTGGCGCACCGCGTCCGCAGTACCTTGGTACCAAGACGTGCTGGTCATCGTTTGTTCAGCAGCCAATACGTCAACAAACGCCTGACTAAAAAAACTGAAATGATAAGTGTTTTTGATATGCTTGTTCAGCGAAGCAGAATTAAACTGCGTCAGTACAAACATGCGCTTGATTTCGGAGTTGATACAGTTGGAGATAGGAATATCTACCAATCTATATTTTCCTGCAATAGGAACAGCTGGTTTTGATCGGGCTTCAGTTAGAGGATAAAGTCGAGAGCCTTGTCCACCACCTAAAATGATAGAAATTACGTTGTCGTGGTACATAGTTATAGGATTAATGAATTATAGAGATTAATATATGCTTGGGCTGAAGAATCCCAGGAATGGTCGATCTTCATGATTAAGTTACGATTTTTTTTGAACTTTTCGGTATCGCTGTAAAAATCGATGGCTCTGTAAATGGCAAAACTACCTTCGTGCACCGTAGCACCATCGTGCAAAACACCAAAACCATCATCGTCAAAATCTAGGACGGTATCTTTTAATCCACCTACTTTATTAACAATGGGAACCGTGCCATAGCGTAAAGCATACATCTGATTGAGTCCACAGGGCTCAACCCGAGAGGGCATGAGTAAGAAATCTGCGGCAGCATAAACAATATGTGCCAAACGTTCGTTATAACCAATATAAGTGTTGTAATGGCCGGGATAATTATATTTAAGTTGATCTAATTGATGTTCGATTTCAGAATCGCCCGAACCGAGCATAAATATGGACAGGTTTTTATAATTCAGGGAATTGCTGAAGATCTCCGGTAAAAGATCTGCACCTTTTTCGCCTACTAACCGCCCAATGAAAGCAAATAATGGAAGATTGGGATTCAGATCAAATTCTTTACAGAGCCATTCTTTATTGGTTTTTTTGCCGAGTGTGACTGTTTTTGAAGAATAGTTTTTAATCAAACTATCATCGGTAGCGGGATCCCAAACTTTATCATCAATACCGTTCAAAATTCCAACACATTTACCACTTTCATAACGCATTAAATCCTCCAAACCGTTGGCAGCGTATTTAAGTTCTTCCATGTAATTTGGAGACACTGTAGTCACTTTCCAAGCGCATTTTAAAGCGGAAGCCATCGGATTGATGAGGTGCTTCCAATCTAACAATCCAGCTTTTGAAAAATCGAAAGGCGGAATGAGATGTATTTTGTTATGGCTGAACCATCCCTGATATTGTCCGTTGTGTATAGTAAAGACGGAGGGTGTAGTTCTCAATTTATGGTAAGCATACGACTGTGACATCATAAACGGAATTAATCCGGTGTGATGATCATGACAGTGCACGATATCTGGCTTTTCTTTTAATTGTACGAGCCAATCCAAGGCAGCAATTTGAAAACCTAAAAAGCGTTCGGTATCATTAGAGGAATACACATATTCGGTATAAAGCAAACCTGGAATATGAACAAGATAAAGATCATAGCCCAAGGTATTGTCTGTGAGCGTAAGAATATCAAAATTGAAAGTTTTTCCCAAATTGAAGCGCCCACTGAATACTTTTTTGAAGGTATTTGAATTAGTAAACTTATTATTATAAAACGGCATGATGACACTGCTGGTCTCACCCAATGCATTTTGATATTTTGGTAGCGCACCCACTACATCTCCCAATCCACCAACTTTGGCAATAGGATAACATTCAGCACTAAGATGATATATGTTCATTGGTTAGTTTTATAAGTTCTTTAAAACTACAAAATATTTGAGCACTTAGTATAATTATAAAAAAATAAATCCCGAGAAGTTATAGGATAGGCTAAACCTCCATGATAACACTAAAGAATGAAAGCGGTAATTTTTCATTTTAAACAATGCATTTACCAAATATTTTGAATTATGCAGTCAATCCTTAAAAAGCAGCGCTAAAAATTGCTTTTAGTGAAATTTGATTCTTTGATATTCTGGAAGAAAATTATAATAATTTACTAACTATTTAGTTTTGGAGAGTCTGATAAATAAGATATTCCTGTGGAAATAGGAATATCACATAATATATGACACTGTAATTAAAACCTTTTAAGAAGTACTTAATGCGTTTTATTCCTGTAAATAAATCGCTGAGACTAAAGTTATCTCACAGCGCATGAAATAATTGGTTACCTAAATAACATTGATAAACGGTAGTTGTGGAATCTCCAAGATTCCTGCGAAGACAGGAATATGTCGGCTGAAACAGAAATAAGAAAATGAATAATTAAAACAATAAAAATTGGGACGATAACTTCTAAAATTTTTGACACCAAACTATCTGTCTACGTCTTTCAGACAGGTTTCATGAATTTTCTTCAATTCACTCATTCCTACCTACAACAGATTTTCAGCGGTCTTAGAAACCACAAGTACATAAAAGTCATTGGTTTGATTAAATTGTCATCACTGAACCTAATAGTTTCCTAGATATACTTGGACGAGAAGAGCACCCACGCAGAATGTGTAGGTCGATAAACGAGATAATAATGACGACTTTAAAAGATGTTTCAGCTTTTATTCACGAGATTATGTTTGCTGAATCTACTAGTTTACCTGCCTTTGCTTCGATAAGCTTAGCAAATAGGTAGCAATTAATCGTTCAGTTTTAAAACAGCCATAAATGCTTGTTGTGGAATTTCAACATTCCCTACCAAACGCATACGTTTTTTACCTTTTTTCTGTTTTTCAAGAAGTTTACGTTTACGTGAAATATCGCCTCCATAACATTTAGCAGTAACGTCTTTACGAAGCGCTTTAATTGTTTCTCTCGAGATAATTTTGGCTCCTACGGCAGCTTGAATAGGAATATCAAATTGCTGACGTGGAATCAATTCCCTCAATTTTTCACACATTTTTTTACCGATATCCTGAGCATTATCAGCGTGAATTAAAGCGGAAAGGGCATCCACAGGTTGTGCGTTTAATAAAATATCCAATCGTACCAATTTGGATGTTCTCATTCCTGACGGATGATAATCGAAAGATGCGTAGCCTTTTGACACCGTTTTTAAACGGTCGTAAAAATCGAAAACAATTTCGGCCAAAGGCATATCAAAAGTGAGCTCCACGCGCTCAGTAGTCAAATAAGTTTGGTTGACTACAATCCCTCTTTTTTCAATACAAAGAGACATCACGTTGCCCACATAATCAGCTTTCGTAATGATGGTCGCTTTAATATATGGCTCTTCAACCCTGTTAATGGTGGATGGATCAGGTAAATCAGACGGGTTGTTCACTATGAATGGAACATCTGGATTTTTATTGGTATAAGCATTATAGGATACGTTAGGTACCGTGGTAATAACGGTCATGTCAAACTCGCGTTCCAAGCGTTCCTGTATAATCTCCATATGAAGCATGCCCAAGAATCCGCAACGGAAACCAAAGCCTAAAGCAGCCGAGCTTTCAGTAGCAAATACTAAGGAAGCGTCATTTAACTGCAGTTTTTCCATGGAGTTACGCAGTTCTTCATAGTCGTCAGTATCCACTGGATATATCCCGGCAAAAACCATAGGTTTTACGTCCTCAAAACCCTCTACAATATTGGTGGTTGGATTCACAAAATCGGTAATGGTATCTCCAACTTTAACTTCTTTTGCTGTTTTGATACCAGTTATCAAATAGCCAACATCGCCAGCTTTAACGCTCTGTTTAGCAACTTGTGTGAGTTTTAAGGTGCCCACTTCATCAGCGTAATATTCTTTATCCGTAGCGACAAATTTAATTTTTTGTCCTTTTTTGATTTCGCCGTTGAAGACTCTAAAATAAGTTTCAATGCCTCTAAACGTGTTATAAACCGAATCAAAAATTAAAGCCTGTAGTGGTGCATTAACATCTCCTTTAGGAGCGGGAATGCGCTCAATAACCGCAGCTAAAATATTATCTACTCCAAAACCGGTTTTTCCGCTGGCATGGATAACATCTTCAGGTTTGCAGCCCAATAAATCGACAATATCGTCAGTCACTTCTTCAATGTTAGCACTTGGTAAATCCACTTTATTGAGAATTGGAATGATTTCTAAATCATTCTCAAGGGCTAAATACAAATTAGAAATAGTTTGCGCCTGAATACTCTGCGCCGCATCAACAATCAGCAAAGCACCCTCGCATGCCGCGATAGAACGAGAAACTTCATAAGAAAAATCGACGTGGCCAGGAGTGTCAATCAGGTTAAGAACATATTTTTCACCTTTGTAAGTATAATCCATTTGTATAGCATGAGATTTTATAGTAATGCCACGCTCACGTTCCAAATCCATAGTGTCCAAAAGTTGGTTTTGTTTTTCGCGCTCGGTTACAGTACCCGTAAAATCCAATAAGCGATCGGCAAGTGTGCTTTTACCGTGATCGATATGTGCTATAATACAGAAGTTTCTAATATTTTTCATAAAAAAATTGGGCTAACTAAGTTGCAAATATAACTGATTTATTGCGCTTTTGATTGTTTATTAGGGGTCTAAAATCTTTCATAATTACGGTAAACCCATAAAATAAAGTCCAAAACAATGTATATATTGCATGACGAAATTAAAACTTAATTAAAAACGTATTGAAATCACCGTTTATTACCATAGTATTATTGTTTTTTATTTTTTCCATCCATTCTAGTTTTTCACAACACTATTTTATTTCTGGACTTACACACGATGTAAATCACCAACCCGTTGCTTTTGCCAACGTAGTCATTCATAGTGCTGATGAAGCCGAAATTATTAATGTCAGTAGTACTGATGAACTTGGAGTGTTTAAAATTGAGCATATAAAGTCTGGAAATTATGTTTTAAAAATTTCCTTTATAGGTTTTGATCCAATCAGCAAACCATTTTCACTTTTAGAAGACACCCATTTTGGTAACATAACTTTAGTTGAATCTACACAAACACTAGATGAAGTAAATATTTTCGCAGCAAAACCCACGGTAAAAAGATTGGCCGACCGTCTAATATTTAATGTTGCGAACACCGCTTTAACCGAGGGTAATATTCTAGATGTGTTACGGAATACACCAATGGTTTTAATCGCTGGTGATAAAATTGAAGTTAAAAGAATCACGCCAACAATATATATTAACGATCGAAAAATAAATCTATCAGGAGAAGAGATAAGTCAACTGCTACAAAACACGCCGGCGCATAATATCAGATCCATTGAAGTTATTACCACGCCAGGGGCTAAATATGACGCTTCCACTGGTGCTGTTTTAAATATTGTAATGGATAAAAATTTAATATTTGGATATGCAGCACGAGTCTTTGGAAATTACAAGCAAGGTGTTTTTCCAAGTTATGATGGTGGCATCTCCAATTTATATAAGAATAACAAAATTAGTGCCTCTGCGAATTATAGTTATTCTAAAAATAAAACAAACAGGTACGATAATTATGAGTTAAATTTTTTAAATGATGACGGTTCGCTAGACGAATATTGGAATTCCCAAGTTGGTAGAAATACATGGTCAGATACGCACGACGTTAACCTCAATTTTGATTATTTTATAAATGACAATAATACATTTAGCTTATCTTCAAATCTGATGTTTACGCCTTATTTCAATTATACGACGCAGGATAAAACTAAAATTTTTGATAATAATTGGGATTATCTCTCTAGCTTCATTGCCAAAACACAATCTAATGATAATAGAAGCAATTTGAGTTTTGATATAAATTATGATAGCAAATTTAAAAATGACCATAAGCTTGCTTTCAATGCACATTACACAGATTATGATTATGACAGAGAACAAAGTGTAAATAGTGATTATTTCACATCGGTCAATAGCTTTGAATATGATACCGCTTTCAAGAATCTTTCTGATCAGAAGATCGGTATTATGACGGCTCAAGCGGATTATATAATACCAGGCCAATCGGATTCCTCTTCCTCTTTTACTTTTGGTGTGAAAGGATCTGTTGTAGATACTAAAAGCAGTCTCCAGCGCTATGATATCTTTAATGGTCAAGATATTTTAAACGCGTCTAATAACTTTGTTTACAATGAGAGAGTGTTTGCATCTTACGCTAATTTTAATAAAACAATAGGGCAACTAACTTTAGAAGGTGGTTTGAGATTAGAACATACGCAGATTAAAGGAACCTCTCAGGAAGTTATCAACGACCAGAACTATTTAGAGTGGTTTCCAACGGCAATTATCTCTCATGATCTCTCAGAACAAGTCAAATTATATTCTAGTTATAAAAGATTCATTTCAAGACCCAATTATCAATCGCTAAACCCATTTGAGTTTTATTTAAATGATAAACAAATTGTAGTTGGAAATCCAGATTTAGACCCATCCTTAAATAACCGTGTAGAATTAGGATTAATTTTAAATAATACGCACACTTTTGAGGTTCATTTCAGTAAATCTACCGGTAATATTAATGAGTTGCCCATTCAGGATAATGTGACGAACATAATTAGATACAGACCCGAAAATATAGGAAAAACATCTGAATTTGGCCTAGGCTATGAAACCTATCTAACCGTATTTCAAAAACTCAATTTCATTTTTGCCACTGAATTATATTACGTAAAAGAAAATACTGAGGTTAAAAACCAAACCGTTGAATTATATCAATGGTCAAATTATTCCATGTTAAGTGGGAATATGAGCTTTTTAAAAGATAATAGTTTATCCACCTATTTTACCTTTATTTATTCGAGCAAAAACTTACAAGGTCTTCAATTTTCAAAACAACAATTTTTATCTGAATTATCTATTTCTAAAACTATTTTAAATAAACGAGCAACCATTTCTTTAATGGCTTCTGATATATTTAATACAGCCGATTTTAAAACGAGTTCTTCTTATTTGAACCAAAGTAGTTCACAGTTTATTAATCTTGATAATCGTTATATCAAATTAGGATTCAGTTATAAATTTGGAAATACGACACTTAAAAAAATTGAAATTGATAATTCCCATCAAGAACGTGAAAGAATAAAAAACCGTGACTAATCGTTATTAAATTCTTGAGTGTACCACTTATATAGTATTGAAAAAATGGATTAAGACATACGACAATTTTTAAATAATTTTAACTATTAATATATTCAACTAAATTTTATCCTATGAAAAAACTACTAGTATTTTCCATTTTCTGCTTTACTTTTTCTATGTTAAATCCTGTACAAGCTCAAAATGAAAAAAAAGAAAAATCGTCTACAGAAAAGCGTAAGTCTGCAAGTGAAATGAGAGCAGAAACCATTAAAATTCCGCGTAATGGATAACATTTTAAAAATTTTAAACATATCTAACTCTGAAAAATTTCATTTTAACCAATGGAATTTTTTTATAATATATTTTATTTAATGCATTAAACCCTGATGGGCTTTGAAAGCAATGAGATGGTTTAAACTGTAATTGGCTAAAAAAAGCTAATTTTGCATCAAAATCTCAACTGTGATAAAAATAGGCGACATAGAACTTCCAAATTTTCCATTGCTTTTAGCACCTATGGAAGATGTTAGTGATCCACCATTTAGGGCATTGTGCAAAGAACAAGGCGCTGATGTGGTGTACACGGAATTTATTTCTAGCGAAGGTTTGATCAGAGATGCCGCCAAGAGTCGTATGAAATTAGATATTTACGAAAGGGAACGTCCTGTAGGTATTCAAATTTTTGGTGCGAATTTGGAAAGCATGCTGCAAACCATTGATATCGTTGAGAAATCCAACCCGGATATTATCGATATTAATTTTGGCTGTCCTGTAAAAAAGGTAGTGAGCAAAGGAGCTGGCGCAGGTATTTTGAAAGATGTGTGCCTCATGGAGAAGTTAACGGCCGAAATGGTAAAACGCACTAATTTGCCTATTACCGTAAAAACCCGATTGGGTTGGGATCATGATTCCATCAGAATTGTTGAGGTTGCAGAACGCTTGCAGGATGTTGGTTGCAAAGCCATTTCTATTCACGGGCGCACCCGTGCTCAAATGTATAAAGGAAATGCCGATTGGCGACCCATTGCTGAGGTAAGAAATAATCCACGCATGCATATTCCGGTATTCGGAAACGGCGACGTGGATACCCCTGAGAAGGCCATGGAAATGCGTGACGTATATGGATTGGACGGCTGTATGATTGGTCGCGCCAGCATTGGAAATCCTTGGTTTTTTAAACAAGTCAAACACTATTTTAACACTGGTGAATATTTAGGGCCAATTTCTTTAGAAGAACGTGTGGATGCTGCACGGCGACATCTCGAAATGTCCATTGGTTGGAAAGGTGAAAAATTGGGCGTTTTTGAAACCAGACGTCATTATACCAATTACTTTAAAGGAATTCCAAATTTTAAGGAGTTTCGTGCCAAAATGGTTACCAGTGATGATTCCGCAAGTGTATATGCTGCTTTTGATGAGGTGTTAGAAGTTTTTGCTGGATATGAGTTTGTGTAGAAAGATAAAGCTAAAAAGCATGAAGCTTGGAGTCTAGAGTTTAATAATTGTTATCCAAAACTCAAACTCAAAATTCAAAACTCTATATCTATTGTACTTTGGAAATTTGATTTTGAATACTAGATAATGCCTGGCCGTCCGTAGCATTTGCGAAGGCGGGAACACTAAATACCGTCTTCCGAACCGTAGTTTGAGCTCAGGGAAGAACACTGCTCGCCCGTCCGCGACTTTAGCGAAGACGGAGGACTGAAGACCGAAGACTGCCAACTTAAAAACTCTGCCTTAGCTTCGCACCAACTTCTCAGTAATCCTTCCGGAAGCAATTTTAGAGGCAATCAAGCCTAAAATAGTTATGGTTATCAACACCACAAAAATATTCAGAATTTGAATTTGGACAGGATAGGGGAGTGACGGTGTGATCATTACTAAAGCAAACTGTTGTTGCAGCACCACCAGGACAAAACCTATAAAAACCCCTACAATTCCACCAAGAATGGTCATTAAACTTCCTTGAAGGAAAAACACACTTCGGATATCTTTGGTCGTTGCTCCAATATTATAAAGTGTATGTAAAGAGCCTTTTTTGTCCAAAATCATCATGATTAAGGCACCAATCACATTAAATAAGGCGATGATAATGACTAAAGTAAAAATGAGATAGACGACCAAATTTTCCGTATTCAACATCTTGTAAAGCGCGTCATTTAATTGTGCTCTATTTTTCACTATAACATTAGTATCAAAATTTTCTAGTATCGCTTTTCTGACTTTAGTTTCATTCGCGTTCGGTTGAAGTTTCAATTCAATACTGCTCACTTGATTTTTCTCGTAATCCATCAAATAACGTGCATTTACGATATCTGTATAAACATATGCACTATTCAAATCTTCGTTCACATCAAAAACGCCAATATTGACCATATTCAACGAGTTAAACGCACCTCTGATGGAGCTGATTTGTCCAACGCCAGGTTTTGGGACATAAATGCTGAGGGTTTTGCCATAATCCAAAACACCAAAAGATAAGTCGTGAGCAATTCCCCACCCAGAAACCAGTTGGCCACTCCCTTTTTCAAACCATTGTCCTTGGATAATCATGGAATCGATGCTGGTCACTTTCAAATAGTTTTGATCAACACCTTTTAGAGAAGCCAACACATTTTTATTGTCAAATTCAATAATAATGCGTTCCTCAATGATTTTCGAATAGGAAGCAATGCCTTCAATATTTGATAAGGCGGTGGAATCTTTATCGGTAAGCAAAAACGATTTTCCTTGTACTGGCAGAATTTTAAGATCAGGATCTACAAAAGAGGTAAATTCAAGACTGAAGTCTTTTAAGCCAGCAAACCCTGAAAGCACGACAAACAACGCCGCCGCCGCAACAACCACACCTGATGCAGCAATAATGGTCATAATATTGATGGCATTATTATTACTTTTGGTAAAGAGGTATCGCTTAGCGATGTAAAGCGCAAAGTTCAATTACTTCTTTTTACGTTTGTCCAATAGACTAGCATCCTTGATCGGGTTGTCTTCCCCTCTTAAGGATTTATCGATACGTTCAATGTATTCTAGGGAGTCGTCAATAAAAAATTCCAAATTTGGCATGCGACGCAACTGATGTTTGGTGCGTTGAGCCAATTCGTGACGAATTAATGGTGTGTTGGAACGGATGCCGGTTAATAGTTCTGCCGCTTCCTTATTAGGAAAAATGCTTAAATATACTTTGGCAATAGATAAATCTGCAGTCACATTCACCTTACTTACCGAAATGATCACACCACGTAAACCACCTTTAGTTGCAGCACCTTGAAGCACGTCAACCAAGTCTTCCTGCAAAATGCCTCCTATTTTTTTCTGTCTATGACTTTCTTCCAAAATGTTTTGTTTTTATAAATCGCGAGGATAATCTAACGACTTAAATTAGTAAATTAAAGCCAAATACGGCTTATCAACTGCAAAAATAGAGCATATTTAAGGATTATTGTATTTTTGATTAGTTAAATTGAAATTCCGACTCCGGTCTATGGTTAAGTAGATTGGTAAGGCGATTAGGAGCCCTGCTGATGCAGGTGCGATAATGAGATATCTGCCTTCACAGGTATGTATGAGACACCCGCAAAGTTTATATTGAGCGCAGGGGAAATAATAGAATGTATGAGATTCCCACCTTCGTGGGATGACAAATCGATTAGTCATGATAAAAATAGAACATATAGGAATAGCCGTAAAAAACTTAGAGGTCTCCAACGAGATCTTTGCTGCGCTACTTGGAAAACCCCATTACAAAATAGAAGCAGTTGAAAGCGAAAGCGTACGAACCTCATTTTTTGAAACCGGACCGAATAAAATTGAACTGTTAGAAGCCACTTCAGCAGATAGTCCCATTGCAAAATTTATTGAAAAGAAAGGGGAGGGCATCCATCACATCGCCTTTGCCGTAGATGATATCGAATCAGAGATCGAACGTCTTTCAAATGAAGGCTTTACAGTACTGAACAAAACACCTAAAAAAGGCGCCGATAATAAATTGGTGGCTTTCTTACATCCAAAAAGCACTAATGGCGTTTTGATTGAGTTGTGTCAAGAGATAAAGTCTTAAAATTGTTGTAGTATTTTAAAATTAGTAGTAATATTGCATCCTCTTAACCGGTCCTATAGCTCAGCTGGTTAGAGCACTTGACTCAT
Source organism: Flavobacteriales bacterium (assembly GCA_038243395.1). Taxonomy (GTDB): domain Bacteria; phylum Bacteroidota; class Bacteroidia; order Flavobacteriales; family Flavobacteriaceae; genus Gelidibacter. The sequence goes on from JBBSRC010000049.1 coordinate 15,774, forward strand.
AATCAAGTGGTCCCTGGTTCGAGCCCAGGTGGGACCACAAAAGAAGCCTTTCAATTTGAAAGGCTTCTTTTATTATTTTGGATTACAAATTTACCACTCTACAAAAGAAATCCCCAACCCAACCGTCGTTTGATAATGATTATAATCGAGTAAATTCTCTCCGTATCCTGAGAATACTTGCAGATGGCCTCTCAAATTGTTTTTAATTGGATACATATAATTGAACTGCACACTGCCGCGATTATTCTTAAATGAAAATGAATTCCGCAACCTTAGGTCCAGACTATGACCGTTTTTACTGAAAATCACGTTAGCTTCTCCCCGGCCATAGTAATCTTGCACTTCTGGGTTGTCATCTTCCTCTGATCCTCCATCAATGCGCCACCAAGGTTTTAGATATAACTGAAAATTGCCACGTTCTACAGCAAAATGTAGCATGATGCGGTTCCAGCTTCTTGAAATGGGGTCCGGTCTTCCATTAGATTGATGGTTAAAACCTAAACCAAGCATTTTACCTTTGACTCCAAAAAAAGTAAAATTTAAGGGATAAACTGCAATTAGTTCGGGTTCATAATTGAGTTCTCGAAAAGGGCGTGACAGTTTTTGATTGTACACTTGCCAATGTGCAACCTGCGTATAACCCACCCAAAGATCGCCTTTGCCAAACAGAAAGGATTGTAGCACTTTGGTTTTAAAACTAATTTGAAACTTGACTTCTGTGGAATGAAGTTCTAACGGCTTATCAAATACAGGTTCTCCACCGACACTTTGAGGTTGTTTATTGATACGATTGCTCCAATGCACTGGCATTGCATAAAATGGTTTGTATGAATTTAGTTTAAAAGTGCCATTCTTATCTTTTTTATCAAGCTCCCACGACTGTGATAAGGTTTTGGTGACAATGGAATCTTTTTTTCTAAATAAGCCTTGCGCGCTGGTGCTGACAGACATTGTCATTGAGAGGGTAAAAAGAAAAAAACGAAACAGTAGAGGGGAAGAAATACTCATGATTAATTTAATTACTATTTTATTTTGCAACTTCTGCTAAATATTTATCTCTGATCACTTGGCCAACTGGTTTATTCTGGATTTTACTTTCCAACCAAGAAATAATATCCAAGTATAAAAACGCCCGACGTTCATACGGATGATCTTCATAAGTTTTTAAAGTTTTATGTAACGCTATAAATGCATCTTTCAAATCATGAGGATACATATTCTGTAAGCTTTTAATAAACTTTATCATCTCCTTTTGAACTTCATATAAATCGTTGATTTTTAAGAGAAATTTATAGGTGGTTCTAAGCAGAGTTTCCATATGATAATCCAATCCAGCTTCATAATGTGCGACCAAATTCAGAACGCGAGCAAAAACCTGTAAGTCTTCGCGCATGGAAAGGGATTTATTTGAAATTATTTTATCTAAATAAAAGATGCACGCTTTATTATTTCCCGCGCCAAAATGCATGCTGGCAAATTTATAATAAAAAATCATTTTATGGTGTTCGTCAAGTCGCGTATTGAATCTTTTAAACTTGTTTTCGATCCTTGGGATAAGATTTAGGCCTTCTTCAAAACTGCCATCAATAAAATGTTGATTGATGCGATGAAAATTTAAATATAAAAACACAAGCGCTTCTACGTTTTCATCCTTTGGGAAATCAGGGTGCTCCAATTGTTCTTCTAATAAATGAAGCTGTTGAACAAATCTGGGTTTCTTTCTGATAAAATATAAAGCTTCCAACAAATAGTTATTGCCCTTTAAAAAGAAGACGGGATTTAAGCTGATCATGTGCGGATGCTCCTGAAATAAATTAACCCATTTAGAAGCATATCTGTAGCAGTTTAAAAAATCCTGAAGTAAAAAACTATACCATAGGTAGGAGTTATATAACCATAACTTCTCTCTAAAACCTAATTCTGAGATGTTGAATTTTGGAAGTCGGTCATTGAAGTAGGCCGTTACTTTTTGCGCTTCTTGCTTATTTTTGACATAGCCAGATTTTAGGATGATACTATATAACTGAAGAGATAAATTAGAAAGTTTACTGGTAATCACATTCAATTCACTCAATTGCTTGGCTTGAACTGTTAGTTCATCGGCCCGAGTACTAATACTTCTTGTAATGTATTGGGACTCGATAATCTTTTCGAGCTCTACTATTTCATAGGCAAGATTTTTTTCTTCATGCTGAATAGCGAGTTCCTTAGCCTTTTCCAATATTTTTAAACTCTGCTTGTATAATCCTTTATGGTATAAAATAGATGCAAAATCAAGTTGCTCTCGTATTTGAGAACGAATATTTTGATGGGATGGATTAAGCTTTAAACTGATTAAAATCTGTTTATATAAGTGTGCTTTGACATTAGCCAGTTGTTGTTTTTTGACGATACCTGTTTTTATAATTGCGGGTTCGTCATATGTACTGGCTTTATCCAAAAAATTAAAGAGATTAAAAAATTTCGAGTCGGCATTGACATCAAGTCGTCCCACAAAAAGCTTGAACTGTCGCTTTTCTGACTTGGTTAATGATTTAACCAATTGAAATAAATTATCTTTTTGCTCTTTAGTCATAAGCTTAGTTAGTCATTTAAAAGTTTATAAATCAATAAGTTACGTTTTTTAAAATCCATTGAACGTCGTAAAATCTTCATCAGTGCTCATCGCGATTAAAATCCAAATTATAAATTAGCTAGTCAATACAAAAATATAATGCAACAAATGTCTGATAATAATGTTCAAATTTTTGACACCACCTTAAGAGATGGGGAGCAAGTCCCCGGATGTAAGCTCAATACCAAACAAAAATTAATTATTGCAGAGCAACTCGAGAATTTAGGCGTGGATATCATTGAAGCCGGTTTTCCTGTGTCCAGTCCCGGTGATTTCAAATCTGTCGAAGAGATTTCAAAACTCATCAAAAATACAATAGTTTGTGGATTAACACGTGCCGTTGAGAATGATATTAAAGTAGCGGCAGAAGCTTTAAAATTTGCCAAGCTTCCAAGAATCCATACTGGGATTGGTACATCGCCATCACACATCAAATATAAATTTAACTCCAATCAGGATGTAATTTTACAGCGTGCTTATGATGCAGTGAAATTTGCAAAATCTTATGTGGAAGATGTAGAATTTTATGCGGAAGATGCCGGACGCACGGATAACGAATTTTTAGCGCGTGTTTGCGAGATGGCCATAAAAGCCGGAGCAACCGTCTTAAACATTCCAGATACCACAGGATATTGCTTGCCAAGTGAATATGGCGCAAAAATAAAATATCTAAAGGAAAACGTAAAAGGCATTGAAAAAGCCATTTTATCCTGTCATTGTCATAATGATCTGGGCTTGGCAACAGCTAATTCCATCGAAGGTGTCATCAACGGTGCCAGACAGATAGAATGCACCATCAATGGCATTGGCGAACGTGCTGGGAATACTGCCCTTGAAGAAGTGGTCATGGTATTGAAACAGCATCCTTATCTTAATTTGGACACCAATATAAAAACGCAACATTTATACGGCCTTAGTCAGCTGGTTTCTGAGAGTATGGGCATCTATACGCAGCCAAACAAGGCTATCGTTGGCGCCAATGCCTTTGCACACAGTTCTGGAATCCATCAGGATGGGATGATTAAAAATAGAGAAACTTATGAAATTATCAATCCTAAAGATGTAGGCGTTACAGACTCTGCCATTGTCTTAACCGCCAGAAGTGGTCGTGCCGCTTTAGCTTACAGAGCAAAAAATGTAGGCTACGAGTTGACGAAATTACAATTGGATGAGGTTTATATCAACTTCTTAAATTTTGCCGATATGAAAAAGGAAGTCAATGATAAAGATATCCATCAAATCATTGAAACGAGTAAAGTGTATCAACAAATAATTTCAGCTTAAGATGGGAAAAACCTTATTTGATAAAGTTTGGGATGCTCACGTAGTTGATACGATTGAAAACGGGCCGCAAATTTTATATATCGATAAACACTTGATTCATGAAGTGACAAGTCCTCAAGCTTTTAATGAGCTTGAAGAACGCAATATTCCGGTTTTTAGACCCAATCAAATTGTGGCAACAGCCGATCATAATACGCCGACCATCAATCAGCATTTACCAATTAAAGATGAGCTTTCCAGAAAACAGTTGGAGCAACTTTCTGAAAATTGCGAAAAAAACAATATTACCCTTTATGAATTGGGTCATAAATATAATGGCATTGTACACGTGATGGCTCCAGAGTTGGGTATTACCCAACCCGGAATGACCATTGTATGTGGCGATAGTCATACTTCAACGCACGGTGCTTTTGGAACGATTGCCTTCGGAATTGGTACCAGCCAAGTGGCTCAGGTTTTTGCCAGTCAGTGTTTGTTACTTACAAAACCAAAAAGTTTAAGAGTTACCGTCAACGGAAAGTTGAAGAATGGCGTGCTTTCCAAAGATGTCATTCTATATATCATTTCTAAAATCGGTACCAATTCGGGTACAGGTTATTTCTGTGAGTATGCGGGAGATGTTTTTGAAAACATGTCCATGGAAGGCCGAATGACTGTTTGTAATATGAGTATTGAGATGGGCGCTCGTGGTGGCATGATTGCACCCGACGAAACCACTTTTGAATATGTAAAAGGTCGGAAATTTGCTCCGAAAGGCGAGGAGTTTGAGAAGAAAGTGGCGTATTGGAAAACGCTTCCTACAGATGACGATGCGGTTTTTGATAAAGAATACCACTTTGATGCAACCGATATTGAGCCGATGATTACTTACGGTACCAATCCGGGAATGGGGATTAAAATTTCAGATTTTATTCCTGAAACGAGTGATGCTTCCTTTGAGAAAGCGTTGGATTATATGAACTTTAGAAAAGGGGAAACCTTAATTGGCAAACCAATCAATTTTGTTTTTATTGGCAGTTGTACGAATTCAAGAATTGAAGATTTCAGAATTGCAGCCGATTATATTAAAGGGAAACGAAAGGCAGATAATGTCACTGCCTGGTTAGTTCCGGGAAGTAAACAAGTCGAAGCGCAAATTATCGAAGAAGGTTTAAAAACCATTTTTGACGATGCTGGTTTTGAATTGCGCCAACCGGGTTGTTCTGCATGTTTAGCGATGAATGATGATAAAATCCCGCAAGGTGAATATTGCGTTTCAACCTCTAATAGAAATTTTGAAGGCAGACAAGGTCAAGGCGCGCGAACTATTTTAGCGAGTCCATTAATGGCTGCTGCTACCGCGGTTGAAGGAAGAATTGTGGATATTATGACACAGTTGAATTAAAAATTTGCCTTACTAACCTGTCAGGTTTTTTAATCCCGAAGAATCGGGACTGAAAGGTTGATAAGAAATAAAAGCCATAAAAAAACATTCGTGTAATTGTGGCTAGGAAAGAAAAGAATAATTTAAAGAGATACCCACTTTCGTGGGCATTAGATGGAAAAATTTAAAACCTTAAAAGCAACAGCAATTCCGTTAGACATTGAAAACGTCGACACGGATCAAATTATCCCTGCACGTTTTTTAAAAGTGACCAACAGAGATGGTTTTGGTAAGAATTTGTTTAGAGATTGGCGATTTCAAAATAATGATATCGTAAACACGGATTTTGTGCTCAACCAAGCCCAATATGAAGGCCCAATTTTAGTTGCTGGAGATAATTTCGGATGTGGCAGTAGTAGAGAACATGCTGCTTGGGCATTAACCGATTACGGATTTAAAGTAATTGTGTCCAGTTTTTTTGCAGATATTTTTAAAGGGAATGCGCTGAATAACGGGTTACTTCCAGTTCAAGTATCTCCTGATTTTTTAAAGGAATTAATGACCGCAGTTAAAGCGAATCCACAGACTAAAATAACTGTTGATTTGGAAGCACAAACTATAGGTATAGATGAAACCATTCAGTCGGAAACTTTTGACATTGATGCTTATAAAAAAACTTGTATGATCAACGGATATGATGACATTGATTATTTACTGAGTAAAAAAGAGAGTATAGAGAATTTTGAAAAAACCCTGCAAGTCGAAATGCTTCGAGATTAAGACTTGCAGTTAAAAAGAAAAATAAACATTAAATAATTGGAGACAGGATAAGATTCCTGCCTTCGCAGAAATTTATGAAATTAAAAATAGCTGTATTGCCAGGAGATGGCATTGGACCAGAAGTTACGACGCAAGCCATTAAAGTATTAAAGGCCATTGCTCAAGAATTTGATCACACGTTTCAATTTAAATATGCCTCGGTAGGAGCCATAGCAATTGATGAAACTGGAGATCCGTTACCAAAGGAAACCCTCGATTTATGCAAAAGCACAGATGCTATTTTGTTTGGAGCGATTGGCGATCCAAAGTATGATAATAATCCGTCAGCTAAAATCCGCCCAGAACAGGGTTTATTAAAATTGCGAAAGGAATTAGGCTTATACGCCAATATCAGACCGGTAAAAGCCTATGATACACTTTTGGATAAATCTCCATTGAAAAAACAATTCATTAAAGGCACAGATATCTGTATTTATAGAGAATTGACTGGCGGTATTTATTTTGGAGACAAAACGCTAAGTGAAGATGGAAATACGGCTTCAGATTTATGTGTGTATTCTCGTATTGAAATTGAGCGCATCACGCATTTAGCATTTAAAGCAGCGCAATCCAGAAAACGTAAAGTCACCTTAGTGGATAAAGCGAATGTTTTGGAAACATCGCGCCTATGGCGAAAAGTGGTTACCGAAATTTCGGAGGAATATAAAGATGTGAAACTCGATTATTTATTCGTTGACAATGCCGCCATGCAGATCATATTAAATCCAAGACAATTTGACGTCATTTTGACGGAGAACATGTTTGGCGACATTATTAGTGATGAGGCAAGCGTCATAGGCGGCTCTATCGGCTTATTGGCATCAGCATCGGTTGGAGATTACTTCGCCATGTTTGAGCCTATTCACGGCTCTTATCCGCAGGCAAAAGATTTAGGAATCGCAAATCCGATTGCGTCCATTTTATCTGCCGCCATGCTACTGGATCATTTCGAACTTTTTGAAGAAGCAGAATTGATTAGGGAAGGGGTGGAGCGTTCGTTAAAATTAAATATAACAACACCCGATTTAAATTCAAAATTCAATCATATCTCCACCAGTAAAGTGGGGGACTTTATTGAAGATTTTATTAATAATCCAAAAGACACTAATATGAATTTCACAAATATTCATTTAGGACAATCTACTATTATTTAAATTTATATGGTTAGTCAGAATTTTAGATAGTAGCTCTTCAGAAAAGCATCCTTCACGGATGCTTTTCACATTTAGGGAACTTTGCTTTTATCTCATCTAAGCACAAATTACCTATACTACCTTGATGCGTATGTTCTTTAGAAGTATCCGGTTCATAGGTGCCTTCTTGCACTTGCTTTCCAATAATTTGGTAGGCTTCGCGGAAACTCATCCCGTCTTCAACCAACGTATTGATATTATCAACGGTAAATAGATATTGGTATTTGGTATCGTTTAAATCAATATCCTTGACCTCTATTTGCTGAATGGCATAGTCGAAAATATCCAAGATATCCTTCACATCATTAATGGCCAAAATCATATTCTCTTTTAATAACTGATAATCGCGATGGTAACCACTAGGCAGATTATTAGTGATTAATACCATTTCTGTTTGTAAAGCTTGGATTTTATTACATTTCCCGCGAATCAGTTCAAACACATCCGGATTCTTTTTGTGAGGCATAATACTGCTTCCCGTGGTTAGCTCATCAGGGAAACTTATAAAGCCAAAATTCTGGCTCATATATAGGCAAATATCCATGGCGAAACGTGCCATGGTATTGCACAAACTTCCTAAAGTTAACGCAATGGTACGTTCACTTTTACCACGAGCCATTTGCGCTGCCACCACATTGTATTTTAAGGTGGCAAATTGCAACTCTTTAGTCGTAAATGCGCGATCAATTCCAAAAGAACTCCCGTAACCCGCTGCGGAACCCAACGGATTTTGATCCACAGTTTTCAAAGCGGCATTGAGCAAATAAACGTCATCAATCATCAACTCCGCGTAAGCAGAAAACCATAATCCAAAGGAGGATGGCATCGCTACTTGCAAATGGGTGTATCCAGGAAGCAATGCTTTTTTGTGTGTTTCGGCTAATTTTAATAAAGTGTTGAAAAACACCTCTGTTTTATCGTAAATAATCCCAAGATTTTCTTTGTAGAAGAGTTGTAAGGCCACTAATACTTGATCGTTTCTCGAACGCGCTGTGTGAATTTTTTTACCAACATCTCCCAAAGTTTTAGTCAGTTCAAACTCGATTTTAGAATGCACGTCTTCGAATTGAGCGTCAATAGTAAAGGTGCCTTCTTCGATCTGATGTGCCAAAGATTCTAAACCACTTTCTAATTGCTCTAATTCTGCTTCGGATAAAATACCGATCGATTTCAACATTTTAGCATGAGCTAAAGATGCTTGTATATCATATTTAGCTATGTGCAAATCAATTTCTCGATCGTTTCCAACCGTGAATTGCTCTATTTTTTTATCAATACTTATACCTTTATCCCAGAGTTTCATAAATTCCTGCGAAGGCAGGAATCTCTACCCACTCTTCTTTTTTAAATTATTTTATTTTGATGCTAAGTCGTGATTTACTGCCAACAGTAAATCTTTATTCGCGTGTACTAATTCTTAAACATCCAACGATAATTTTAGGCTTCCACCTAATCCCTCTCGTATTATACGCATCAAAGTTGAAAGACGAATATCACTGGCGTTGTGTTCAATTCTTGAAATATTTTTGGAAGTTCCTACTTTTTCTGCAAGTTGTTCTTGGGTCATATGTTGTTTTTTCCTTGCTTCTTGAATCAGAAAGCCAATTTTAAATGTCTCAAATTCTTCTTGAAATTTGTCACGTGATTCTGTTCCGATTTTTCCGTGCTGCTCGTCCAAATGGTCGTCAAACGATGTAATTCTCTTATCTGTTTTCATAATATTCCCTTTTTAATCGTTCCGCTTTTTCAATTGCATTTTTTGGTGTTTTCTGCGTTTTATTTCGAAAAGCCACCAAGTAGGATAATTAAATTTCCGTCATCAAAAAAACAGAAAATTCTTAAACTCCACTTCCTGCCGAAATTATAATATTTTAAAATTTTCATTTAAATCGGGAAAAAGAATACTGAGTCTTAATTCTCACATCTTAATACTTAGTTCTACTTACAATATCTCCTTCAACAACTTGACATACAACTCAATTCCTTCCTCAATCTCACTAATATAAATAAATTCATCTGCTGAATGTGATCGTGTACTATCCCCTGGGCCTAACTTTAACGACGGACAAGTTAAAACGGCCTGATCAGAAAGTGTTGGTGAGCCGTAGGTTTCTCTTCCCAAAAAAATTCCAGCTCTCACTAAAGCATGATCTTTAGGAATGGACGACGAATTCAATCGCAAACTTCTTGGGATAATGCTGTGACAAGGCGATTCCTTTTGAAGAATTTCCACAATCTCAGCATTCGTGTAGCAATCATTTACGCGAACATCGATTACCAAATCCACCTCTGCGGGAACGGCGTTATGCTGCTTACCTGCCTTTATTTGGGAAACAGTCAATTTGACTTCGCCCAAAACTGGAGAGATTTTTTTAAATTTATAATCTTTAAACCACTGCAACACTTCGATGCTTTTATAAATTGGATTATCCGCATTAGGATGTGCTGCATGACTTGGCGTGCCTTTAACTTTAGCGTCAAAAACTACGAGTCCTTTTTCGGCAATGGCAAGTTGCATCAAGGTTGGTTCGCCCACAATAGCAACATCTATATTAGGAATTATCTGCAACATGCTGTTAAGCCCATTAGGCCCGCTGCTTTCTTCTTCCGCAGAAGCAACCATCACTAAATTGTAATTTAAATCTTTCTGCTCATAAAAATAAGTAAAAGTGGCCAATAATGAAACCAAACACCCGCCAGCGTCATTACTGCCCAAGCCGAATAATTTGCCGTCTTCCACAATGGCTTTAAAAGGATCTTTGGTGTATGCCGTATTTGGTTTTACAGTGTCGTGATGCGAGTTGAGCAACAACGTGGGTTTTGCTTCATCAAAATGTTTATTAATTGACCAAACGTTGTTAATCGTGCGTTTATAATCGATATTGTGATCTTGAAACCATTGTTCAATGAGCAGCGCAGTTTGATCTTCTTCAGATGAAAACGAAGGGGTTTCAATCAGCGTTTTGAGCAATGCAATAGCATCTTTGGTTAATTGTGCGGTCATTTTGTGATGGTTGTAAAATTAGCATTGGAATCGAACAGCATCTCCGGTTTCCCGATGCATACTTTGTGAACATTCTTCTGAACAGCGTGAATGCAATTGTTCAGTTTTGGAAGCATGCCTTCAACGATGACTTTATCATCTATTAAGCTTTGATAGTTTTGCGTGGTAATATGCTTGATGACTGAATCTTCATCATTCACATCCTTTAAAACGCCATCTTTCTCAAAGCAGTAATACAATTCGGTTTTATATTGATTAGCAAAATTAATGGCCAATTCAGACGCAATGGTATCGGCATTGGTGTTTAAAAGTTGACCTTTTTGGTCGTGCGTTAAGGCGCAAAATACGGGCGTCACTTTGTGTTCCAATAAAATTTTTAATATCTCAGTATTAACTTTTTCGACATCGCCAACAAATCCGAAATCAACGGTTTTTACAAGACGCTTTTTAGAAACTATGGTATTTCCATCAGCACCAGAAAATCCAATGGCATTACATTGGTTTGATTGAAGTTTAGCAACAATATTTTTATTGATTTTTCCAGCATATACCATTGTGATGAGGTCTAAAGTATCGCGGTCCGTAATGCGTCTGCCATCTATCATCTTCACTTCAAGTCCTAATTGATTCGCAATTTGAGTTGCTAGTTTACCACCGCCATGAATCAAAATTTTAGGAGATTCAATCGTGGCAAACGCTTCTAAAAAAGACGACATGGCGGCTTCATTATCAATGATATTGCCTCCGATTTTGATGATTTTAAGTGTTTCCATAGCATGCCCGCGAAAGCGGGTATCTTTTAATTCTTAAGACCTGAAAGTTTTTTGATCCCGAAGCTTCGGGACTGTCAAGTCTAGATTAGAGCATTTATATGTTTTCTAAAATATGCTTGAGCACTACTTGTGCAGCAAAAGTCCTGTTATTAGCCTGTTTTATGACCACAGAATTACTGCCATCTAAAACCGCATCTTCCACTACCACATTGCGTCTTACCGGCAAACAATGCATAAACTTGGCATTGCCTAATTTCTCTTCGGTCATCATCCAACTAGGATCTTGGCTGAGGATTTTACCATAATCCTTATAATTGCTCCAGTTTTTAACATAAACGAAATCGGCGTCCTTTAATGCCTCTTCTTGACTATGGTTGATAAGTGTGTCTTTGGTAATATTTTGGTCAAGTTCATAGCCTTCAGGATGTGTGATGGTCAAATCCACTTCCATTTTTAGCATCATTTCCACAAACGAATTGGCAACCGCTTGCGGCAAAGCTTTAGGATGTGGCGCCCATGAAAGAACGACTTTGGGTTTTCGTTTTTCAGAAAGTTCCGAGATTGTAATAGCATCGGCCAAAGCCTGTAATGGGTGCGCCATGGCACTTTCCATATTCACAATAGGAACTGTGGCATATTTTATAAAACTATTTAGAATATATTCTGAAGCGTCTTTTTCTTTATCTATAAGTGTTGGAAATGCGCGCACGGCGATAATATCGGCATATTGGGAAATTACTTGTGCAGCTTCCTTGATGTGTTCCGAGCTGTGGGCATTCATCATACTGCCATCTTCAAATTCAATGTTCCAAGCGTCGTTAACGTTAAGTATGGAAACGTGCATTCCTAAATTACGTGCTGCTTTTTCAGTGCTTAAACGGGTTCGTAAACTCGCGTTGAAAAACATCATGACCAATGTTTTATTTTTTCCTAATTCCGAAAATTCAATAGGTTGCATTTTAAGTAAAATAGCTTCCTTAATCATTTCAGAAAGGTTTGAAATGTCTTTTATCTCGGTGTATTTTTTCATTCCCCTAAATCCCCGAAGGGGACTTTTTAATTAAACTTTAATTAAACCTTGTTTGCATCAAACCTGACAGTCCCGACGCTTCGGGATTAAAACCTGACAGGTTTGCCTGATGTGTACTTTTACCCACCAGTCATCATCAACAGTTCCTGCTTTAGAGCTTCAAAAAATATATCAATATGCATTTCCTGAATCGTTAATGGTGGAAGGATCCGGATTAAATTCGGATTCTTGGCACTTCCTGTAAATATTTTATGGGTGTGAATTAATTTCTTTCTCAATTCTGCCACTGGGAAATCAAATTCCAGGCCCAGCATGAGTCCGCGGCCTTTGATGGTTTTCAAATGTGGCAAAATTCGCGCTCTTTCAATAAAATAGGCAGACATCTCATCCGCATTTTTCATTAAATTTTCAGTTTCTAACACGTTTAGAACGGCTAAAGATGCGGCACATGCCAAATGGTTGCCGCCAAATGTTGTTCCCAACAAACCAAATGAAGCTTTAATATCTGGATGAATTAAAATACCGCCAACTGGAAAGCCGTTGCCCATTCCTTTTGCCATAGAAATTATATCTGGTGTCCAGCCGTACTTTTGAAAAGCGAAAAAATCGCCCGTTCTTCCAAAACCAGATTGGACTTCATCTGCGATCAACATCACATTGTATGTTTTGCATAATTTTTCCAAACCTTCATAGAATTCTGTAGTACTTTCATCTAATCCGCCCACACCTTGAATACATTCAATGATGACCGCGCACGTTTCTTCGTTTTTAAGGATGTATTCAACCGTATTTAAATCACCTAAAGTGACAAAATCCACATGTTGTTGTGCATTTAATGGCGCTACGATTTTAGGATCGTCTGTTGCTGCGACGGCTGCTGAGGTACGTCCGTGAAAGGAATTTTTAAAGGCTAAAACATTCTTTTTTCCGGTGTGAAACGATGCCAATTTAAGCGCGTTTTCATTAGCCTCAGCACCGGAATTACATAAAAACAATTGGTAATCCTTACATCCTGAAATACGTTCAAGTTCTCGTGCTAAAGATTCCTGTAGCGGATTTTGAATTGCATTGCTATAAAATCCTAATTTACTGACCTGATCGGAAATCGCCGAAACATAATCAGGGTGAGAATGGCCAATGGAAATTACAGCATGGCCGCCGTATAAATCTAAATATTCCACGTCTTGTTCGTCATAAACCGAAAGGTCTTTGGCGCGCACAGGTGTGATATCAAAAAGTGGATAGACATTAAATAAACTCATATTTGTTCTTTTTTAATGTTACTAATCTTGTTGTAAGATGCAACCATGCCTTGAATTAGTGATGAACTCAATCCTTTATGTTCCATTTCGTTCAAACCTTCAATGGTACAACCCTTCGGCGTAGTCACACGATCGATTTCTTCTTCCGGATGATGACCGCTGGCAATAAGTAAATTAGCAGCGCCTTCACTAGTGTACATGGCCAATTTTTGTGCTTCTTTAGCATCAAAACCTAACTGAATGGCAGCTTGAGTAGTCGCACGAATAAGACGCATCCAAAATGCGATGCCGCTGGCGCAAACTACTGTGGCCGCCTGCATTTGGCTTTCTGGAATGATCAGCGAATGGCCTAAACGATTAAAAATCGCCTCAGCTACTTTGATACGCTTTTCCCCCAAAGTATTACTACAAATACAGGTCATAGATTTTCCAACCGCAATGGCAGTATTTGGCATGGCTCTAATAATGAACTGATCGGTTCCGATCACCGCTTCAATTTTAGAAATGTCAAATCCCGTAACCGTGGAAATGATCACGTGTTTATCTGTAATTAGTGGACTAATATCTTTTAGAACATTTTCTAAATGTGAAGGCTGAACTGCAAATATTAAAATATCGGAATGCTGAACCGCCAAATTATTATCGGTAGTAAGCGTGACGTTTTTATATCCGTCGAACTCCGAAATATTTTCTGTATTTCGTTTTGTAAGATATAAAGTGGTTATCGCATTGGTGGTTATCAAACCCTTTGCGATGGATTTTCCCAAATTTCCTGTACCGATGATTGCTATTTTCATATTTAAAAAGTTTGACTTATTCAGACCTGTCAGGTTTTGGAAACCTGAAGGACTTTGGTGGATTTAAAAATAATTTGCTTTAAGCAATAATCCTTCGGTTTCTTCAAATCCAAACATCAAATTCATATTTTGAATAGCTTGTCCTGAAGCGCCTTTTAACAGATTGTCCACAATACTTGTAATTAATAATTTGTTGTGGTGTTTTTGTAAATTAAGGATGCATTTATTGGTGTTGACCACTTGCTTTAAATGAATATCTTCGTCCGAAATAATGGTAAAACTCGCCTCTTTATAATAGTCTTTGTAAAGGGTTTTAGCATCTACTAAACTTCCATCAAAATCAGTATAGACCGTAACAAAGATGCCTCTTGAAAAATTACCTCGGTTAGGGATTAGAATGATCTCACTGGCCGCATCTTTTTGTAAACCATGGATGCTTTCATTAATTTCTCCCAGATGTTGATGATCAAATGCTTTATAGTGTGAAAAATTATTGTCTCTATAAGAAAAATGTGTGGTATCTGACAATGACGTTCCTGCGCCAGTAGATCCTGTAACGGCGTTGACATGAACATCTTTTTTTAAAAGCTGATGTGCTGCCAAAGGCAAAATTGCCAATTGAATGCCGGTTGCAAAACACCCAGGATTTGCGACATAATTCGCTTTTTTAATCGCTTCTTTTTGAAGTTCAGGCAGTCCGTAAACGAAATGCATGCCTTCAAAATTGCGATCTTTTTCTAATCTGAAATCATTGCTTAAATCAATGATTTTTGTTTTAGAAGAAAATTTATGGGTTTCTAAAAATGCTTTTGAATTGCCATGTCCAAGACATAAAAACAAAACATCGACCTCTTTATTAATACTGCTTGAAAATTCCAAATCTGTATCTCCAACCAAATCTTGGTGTACTTTAGAAATCTTATTGCCTGCGTTAGACGTACTATAAATAAAATTAAGGTTGGCTTTTGGATGATTTAATAGCACACGAATTAGCTCGCCTGCCGTATATCCTGCACCTCCAATAATACCTACGTCAATCATGATTCAGAATTTACTTGATGATAAATCTTATTTTGATTGCCAATTATTTTTATAAATCCTTTGGCTTCATCTGCTGTCCAACCTTTGTTCATTTCGCCATATGTTCCGAACTTCGCATTCATCAAATCATGATCGGATTTGATGCCATCTAAAGTAAAATGATAAGGTTTTAAGCTCACAATTACATCGCCTGATACATTTTGTTGACTGCTTTCTAAAAAGGCTTCGATATTTCGCATTACAGGATCCAGATATTGACCTTCGTGTAAATGCATCCCGTAAAAACTAGAGAGATATTCCTTATGTTGCAACTGCCATTTGGTAAGCGTGTGTTTTTCTAATAAATGGTGTGCTTTTATAATAATGAGTGCAGCAGCAGCTTCAAAACCAACACGTCCTTTGATGCCTACAATAGTGTCGCCGACATGAATATCACGACCAATGGCATATGCCGAAGCGAGCTTATTTAGAGCTTCAATATTTTTCTCTGGTGTATTTGACTGACCATTTAGTGCGATTAGTTGTCCTTTTTGAAAGCTTAATGTCACTTTTTCTTCGCCTTGTTTTTGCAATTGTGAAGGATAAGCGTGTTCTGGCAATGGTTTTTCTGATGTTAGGGTTTCTTCGCCACCAACACTGGTTCCCCAAAGACCTTTATTGACCGAGTATTTGGCTTTTTCCCAGGACATGTCAACATCATTACTTTTGAGGTAATCAATTTCCTGTTGTCTGGATAATTTCCCGTC
>JBBSRC010000050.1:0-31292 GCA_038243395.1 Flavobacteriales bacterium
GGGATTGATGATGAATTATACCACAGAGTTTCACGGAGTGGCACAGAGATTCACAGAGAACTAACTAAAAAACACTTTATTCCCAATCTTTGTGTTCCGGGCTATTAATAACTGCCGACTGAAATTAATCACTGCTCACTGGTTACTGCCGACTGCTTGCCCGTCCGTAGCTCTAGCGATGGCGGGAAGACTGCCAACTGAAACTTACTTCGGGTTATACCCAAAACGCTTCAACTGCTTTTGATCGCTTCGCCAGTTTTTATTGACTTTTACGTAAAGCTCCAAATGGACTTGTTTGCCAAAAAATAACTCCAAATCTTTTCTTGCCTCTACGCCCACTCTTTTTAAGGCGGCGCCTTTATGGCCAATGATGATTCCTTTTTGAGTTTCGCGCTCCACCATTATAACAGATCGCATTCTGATAATGGTATCCTCTTCAAAAAATTCTTCAGTATCTATCTCAACTGCGTAAGGAATTTCCTTTTTATAATGGATCAATATTTTTTCCCGAATGGTTTCGTTCACAAAAAAACGTTCCGGTCGATCGGTCAATTGATCTTTTGGATAAAATGCGGGAGATTCTGGCAACAATTCGATGATTCTACCAAAAACTTCCTTGACGTTAAAACCTTCTAAAGCGGAAATAGGGTAAATCTCTGCATTTGGTACTTTTTCTGACCATAATTGAACTTGTGATTCCAATTGTTGTTGGTCGGATTTATCAATCTTATTCAGCAGTAATAAAACAGGAATTTTAGAATTCGTGATTTTTCTGAAGAAAGCTTCGTCTTTTAGTTCCTGCTCTCCAATTTCAACCATATACAAAAGGACATCAGCATCATCAAAAGCTGATTTCACAAAATCCATCATCGATTCCTGGAGTTCATAAGCCGGCTTGATAATCCCAGGAGTATCTGATAAAATAACCTGAAAATCATCGCCATTCACAATGCCAAGGATTCGATGCCTTGTTGTTTGTGCTTTTGACGTGATAATCGATAGTTTTTCGCCCACAAAAGCATTCATCAATGTTGATTTCCCAACATTTGGATTTCCTATGATATTTACAAAACCTGCTTTATGCATCCTATTATAATTTCTACAAAGATAAGTTTTAAATTTTTAGGACGATTCATTAATCCGAATGGCTTTCATCTTTTTTAAATTCCGTTAAAACCTCAGAAATGGTGTGTGAATCATGTCCATATTGGAGTGAAAATACTCGGGTAAATTCTGCTCCAAAAAAGAAAATAAGACTTGAATAAGACACCCAAAGCAGAATTAAGACGACGGTTCCCGCAGCACCATAAATTGACCCAGGGTTTGCTGACCCAAAATAAAGCCCTAATAAATATTTACCAAGTGTAAAGAGAATAGCGGTAATAAAAGCGCCAATCCACACCGTTTTCCATCTGATTTTCGTATCTGGCATATACTTGAACATTAGAGCAAAAAGTGTAGTCACAACAGCAAGTGAAACTACTAAATCCAACAGATAAGCTACATAGAGCACAATATGTGGAAACAATTCTTTGATATAGCTGTTAAAAGCCCCAAGAATTGCGGTGACGATAAAACTGATGAGCAACAAAAAACCAATAACTAATATAAAACCAAAGCTTCTAGCGCGTTCAGTCAGCAGTTTTTTAAAGCTGAATTTTCCCGAATCTTCTATCTTCCAAATCTTATTGAGTGATATCTGTAATTGGTAAAACACTCCGGTTGCACCAAAAATAATACTGGCAATACCTATAAGTGTTGAAATAAGGTTCTTTTCTGAATCAAGTGTCTCCGTAATCATTACCTTAATGGTATCTGCCGCATCCTGTCCCAGTACTGAAGATATTTCATTGGTAAGATGTCCCTGAACAATGTCCGGCCCCCAGATACTTCCTACCACATTGATTAAAATGACAATAAGTCCTGGTAAAGAAAGTACGGCATAGTAGGCCACTACTGCACTTAAACGCCACGGATCGTCATCATTCCATGCGTTAAATGATTTTACAAATAACGATGGAAGATGTTTTAATTTAAATTTTTTTTCGATATGCTCTTCAGCCATGGTGAAACCAATTTTAATTTTAAAGTTATAAAATTACTTTGGATACCTTCTCTTTATGTCTCTGATTAAGTCCTCTAAACCGTTTAGTTTTAACTCATATACTTGAGCCAACATAAGTCCTAATTGTCCTTTTGGAAATCCTTTGTTATTATACCAAACTATATAGAATTCAGGTAAATCAATGAGAAATCGACCTTCGTATTTACCGTAGGGCATTTTAGTATGTGCTAATTTAATAAGAAAATTTTTGTCAGGTTCTAACACAAGTTATTGGCAGTTTTTTTGGGATTCAGCTTCCCGAAGATATTAAGGGTGGTTGATTTATTATGCCCAATTAAAAGTTATGACTTTCTCCATGTCCGGATGCAGACTTTGAAATACAGGACAGGTATTGCCCGTGTTTTCAAGTATTTTTTTGGTTTTATCGTCTGCTTTAAATGGCAAATTCATAACTACTTCAATTTTTGAAATGCGTCTTGGATTTGTACCCATAGTTTTAGTGACTTCCGAAGATGTGCCTGCCATGTCAACTTCCAGATCTCTTGCTTTAATGCCCATTACGGTCATCATACAACTTGCTAACCCAGTGGCAACGGTGTCCGTTGGAGAAAATGCCAATCCTTTGCCATTATTGTCGGTGGGTGCATCCGTAATGAATGCATCACCCGATTTCTCATGGGTACATTCTGTTCTTAAATCGCCTAGATAAACTACTTTTGAGGTCATAATTTTGCTTCTTCTATAGTGAGATCACTTGTATATTTTACAATAAATACTGCTTCGTTGTAATAGCCACCGTTCAGCCTTTTAGAATATCTAAACTTGTTCTCGGTATATTGCGTTTCAATCGAATTATTGGATGCTTTGTATAAATCATCCTCAGAAGCCAAACGTAAAAGCACATCCAAGGTCAGATCGAATCCTCTTGCCGCAAATTTGTTGGGCTCAATACCATATTTCTTTTTGTAAGCCTTTACAAAACTATCTGGCTGATCTGCATTTAAGCTTTTGTTAACCGATGGATAATGGAATTTTAAGTTTGCCAAATGAAAGTTTGATACATTCACACCTTCAAAGGCATCGGTTTTGTTGGTGGAAACTAAAATAATCTCCTGGGTTTTGTTGCTTAACCCATTAAGCATACTCGTTACGTTGGACACCAAAGCCTCATTAGCCGTTTCTAAAAAGACATAATTTTTACCCGCTACGAAAGCGCCACTTAAATCAGTGGTCCTGATGTAATAGGAATCGCGTCCTTCCTTATTTTTCTGGGAAAAAACCTGTCTGGCATTTACGAATTCTGATTTTAATCGGTTACTGATGTCTCTGTTCGCATTGTCAGATATGATGACCACATTTCGTCTCAACAAATCGTCCTTTACAAACTGAATCATAGATTTTTCTAGGACGTCAGGATCAGGAATGGTCTGAAATATATTCTCAAACAATTGTGTGGGTTTCATTATCGGAGAAATAACAGGAGTATTATCCTTTTCCAAAGCTCTCGCCACTCGGTCCAGATTATTCGCCATGAGCGGCCCAATAACTGCATCGTACTTAGAAAAGTCATTACTGTTTAAAATTTTGGAAATTTCAGTCAACTGATCGCCCGTATCAAAAACTTTCAACTTTGTAGAGATCCCCAATTGTTTTGCGGAATCTACAGCCATTAATACGCCTGAATGGAAATCAAGTGAAACAGACAAACGTCTATCGGTTCTAATCAAATTCTTCGCTTGCTGTATGGAATCGCTATCGACTGTATTCAAACGGAACGGCAACATGACCGCAATTTGCTTGGTTTTCAGATTTCTTAATTGCGATGTCAGATTGGTACCTTCTACTTTTCCTATCACTTCACCGACAGTTACAGTTTGAGGCACTTTTAACACCATACCGTCTTTTAAACCATCAATTTTCAATTCTGGATTAAGTTTTTCTAGCTGTTCTTGAGTTAAACCTAATTTGACTTTTAAGCGATAATAGCCTTCACTTTTTTGAACGGTGTAATAGTTGAAGTTATCATCAATGACCTTTTCGTCATCAGTATTTGGAACATTGAGTATTTCTCCAGGTTGCAAAACCTCACTCATGTTAGGATTCAAGGTTTCTAATTCTGCAACTGTAATTCCAAACTTATAAGCCACGCCCCATTTGCCTTCTTTTGGCTGAACCTTGTAAGTTTTAAGAGCATTATTCGGCGTTACTTCTGAAACAATTGTTTTATACTTCGGAATTCTAATTTGATCGCCCTTTCTCAAATTCTCAGAATACAATCTTTTATTATGCTTTTTAATATCTTCAATTTCAATGTTGTATTCTTTTGAAATACTATAAAGTGTTTCTTTACGCTTCACTTTATGCGACTCATAACCAATGAGTTCTTTTATTTCTGTAGAAGAACCCGACGCAACACTGGAGGCATTGGGAATGATCAATACGGCATCTACGGTCAATTTCCGCTTGGCATCAGGGTTTAACACATAAATATCTGAAGTACTTACATGATACTTTTTCGCGATCGATTCAACCGTTTCCCCTTGTTTTACTGTATGCGTTTTAAACTTTTGAGCATGGGCAAACCAACTGCACGACAAGCTAATGACACAAATTAAAATGAATTTTTTCATTGATAAATATTTATCGTTGCCGTTTCTCTTTATGGCTAAAATGTAGATGGCAGTCTTTTAATTTTGAGTTTTGTTTTATTATTGACAAGATTAACTGCGTTGAACCTAAAGGTTTCCTGCCTTTACTTCGACAAGCTCATCATCCGCACAGGAATTTTTATTCCCATTCAATAGTGGCTGGCGGTTTTGAGCTAATATCATACACTACTCTATTAACGCCTTTTACTTTATTTATTATTTCATTTGAGGTTTTTTGCAAGAATTCATAAGGTAAATTCACCCAATCTGCGGTCATCCCATCTGTGCTTTCCACTGCTCTCAAAGCGACACATTTTTCATAAGTACGCTCATCCCCCATCACGCCTACACTATTCACAGGCAATAAGATTGCTCCAGCCTGCCATACTTTATCGTATAACCCCCAAGATCTTAGATTGTCGATAAACACGGCATCCACCTCTTGTAAGATACGCACTTTCTCAGCTGTAATATCGCCTAAAATTCGAATGGCCAAACCTGGACCTGGGAAAGGATGACGTCCCAAAATGGCTTCATCCATTTCCATAGAAGCACCAACACGTCTTACCTCATCCTTAAATAAGGCTCTTAAAGGTTCTACAATCTTTAACTTCATAAAGTCTGGTAAACCGCCAACATTATGATGACTTTTTATAGTCGCACTCGGACCGCCAGTCGCAGAAACACTTTCTATTACATCTGGATAAATAGTGCCTTGTGCCAGCCATTTGACATCCTTAATTTGATGGGCTTCGTCATCAAAAACTTCAATGAACACACGACCTATAGCTTTTCGTTTCAACTCCGGATCGCTTAATCCCGCGAGTGCATCCAAAAAACGTGCCGAAGCATCCACACCTTTTACATTAAGTCCCATGCCTTCGTATTGCGCAAGAACACTTGTAAATTCGTTTTTACGAAGCAATCCATTATTCACGAAAATACAATAGAGATTTTTGCCAATCGCTTTATGAAGTAATATGGCGGCTACTGAAGAATCCACACCTCCAGAAAGACCTAAAACGACTTTATCGTCGCCAATTTTCGCTTGCAATTCTTCAACGGTTTCCTCAACAAAAGATTGGGGCGTCCAGTCCTGTTCTATTTTTGCGATATGCACCAAAAAGTTCTCCAATAATAGTTTGCCATCCGTTGAATGGTAGACTTCCGGATGGAATTGGATCCCATAAGTTTGTTCGCCTTCTATAATGAATGCTACATTTTCAACATCTTTAGTACTGGCAATCAGCATCCCATTTGTGGGTAATTCTTTAATAGTGTCACTATGACTCATCCACACTTGACTTCCAGATTCAATTTGGTGGAATAAGGGTTCATTCACTTTTACATACGTCAAATTTGTTCTTCCGTATTCACGTGAATCGGATGGCGCAACCAAGCCACCAGAAAAATGAGACAGATACTGCGCCCCATAACAAACCCCTAAAAGTGGCATGTGACCTCTAATTTTTGATAAATCAGGATGTGGTGCACTTTCTGCTCTTACCGAAGAAGGACCGCCAGATAAAATGACCGCTTTAAAACTGTCTATTTCCGATGGTATTTTATTGAATGGATGGATCTCACAGTAAATATTGAGTTCTCTAACGCGTCTCGCAATAAGCTGGGTGTATTGCGATCCGAAATCTAAAATAAGGACTTTGTTATGTTGCATGCGCAAAAATAAGGATAGATTTTCTATTGACGAATTTGGATTCGTGATATTTTGGTTAATTTTTTTGTAAAGATATTGAATTTTATAACAGAGCGGTTTTTGTTCCTATTTCTACTTTTTGGAATGTAAGAAAACTAATACTGAAATTCCTTTTGCGCTTTGTGATTCTATAAATAAAAAAAGCTGTCCTTATTTGAAAGACAGCTTCTTGTAATAATTGTTTTTAAGGTCTATTTAATAATAACCTTTTGTGTTTTGATTTGATTATCATTATTAACCTTTACCACATAAATACCAGTTCCCAAAGTGGAGATATCCATAGTGTTTTCAGTTGTACTTGAATTAAGAACTTTGCTCAGCACCAATCGACCTTGTATATCATAAAGATTAGCCGTGGTCGCTTTGCTCAATTGCCCTTTTATAAATAAAGTTCTAGGAGTTGCCGTGGTATAGACACGTAAATTATCACTGGCATCCAGATCATCAAATGACAAGGTTTTTGCTGCATAATGCACGTTAAAACGTCCTGAACCATTTATGGCAGCTGTAGGTGTAAATTTAAATTCCCCATCATTTAACAAAGTCAATGTCTTGTTTTGCGTGTCCTCTAAATACACGTTGATATTAGATGGCAATGTTGAAAGGTCATCAATACTGATGCTCAACTCAACACCAGCTTTAGCTTTCAGTCCCAATGGTACAATAACATTGTTAAAGTCATCATATGGTAAAGACTGGATCGCGATATCAAGACCGGTATTATCTTCCAACAAATTGGTAAACAATGAAAAATCAACTTTAGTAGCACCATAAGCAGCTGCGTCATAACCAGGATCTAAGCCTTTGGTTGAGCCTTCAATGAAATAGATGCTCGTTGATACATCATTAGAACCACTAGTTAATTTCAATTTGCTTAATGCTTTGTTTGAATTTGCTGTTCTGCCTACAATAAAGTCGTCTGAACTTCCCACACGTCTCATTGCAGGGGTGAATTGAATATTACCTCCACCTGTAGTCGCTTTTATAAAGAAACCTTGTCCAGGGGCAATAAGCCCTTCCTCTACAGCCCTGTTGATAACCTCCCAACCGTTTTTACTACCTTTGTAGCCATAGATCGCTCCATATCTGATGTCCATCAGCGCTAAATTTTGTGGCGTTAGCAGTTCCCCAACATTAATATATGAAGGATATGGATTCCCAATAAGATTCCAAGATTTACCCGCACCTCCTGCAGTGATAGCAATATCTACATTACCCGTCGCAGCCGATCCTGTAAAAGTTAAAGTATTACCTATTTGTGAAGTGACCACATTTGTTGCCGCTCTGTATCCAACACCAGAAATAATAGTATGCGAGCCGGTATGACCAGAAGTTATATTAAAGTTTTCATAGGCACCACTTACAACATTATATGGCGCAAATGCAAATTCACCTAAATTATTTTGATTTTCAGGTAAATTTGGATTAGCAATTCTAAACGCATTATTAAATGTTACATTACGTAAAGGCGACGAAATTAGATCGTTACCACCACCAGCAGATGTTCCTATTTGATTAACCCAACGTTCGTAATTAAGAATGCCGGTAAGAGCACCTCCATCTATAATTAAACTAGAAAATGAATCTGATCGCGATTTTAAAGTAGTTGAATTTGCAGTTAAAATACCATCTGCGTTTAAAGTAAGGGATGCGCCTGGATTAACTATCAAATTTCTACAAGTCATTGCATCATCTAGTATAAAGTTACCTTGATTGATTATAATAATATCATTAGCGGTAGTTCCAGCTGCTGGATACGCCGGAGTCCAAATGCCATTATTAACACTATAAGTATTTCTAGGGACTACATTTATTGTTATTGTTTTAGAGCAAGGCAAGTTTACAGTAGTTCTGATTGGGCTAATTTCCGCAGCAGATGCTAATTTAGTCCTTAACCCAACCCCATCTCCAAATGCAGTAATAGACACCAAGCGCATATATCGTCCTCTTTTTTCAGATTCAAATTCAGCTGTTTTCAACTCAGCATCAAGATTCCATGTTCCAACTAAATCAGGAGTTTCACTCCATTCATCTGGCAAATTACTCATGAATATCTGATAACTAGTAATTGTACCATTTGAACCACCGCTTTGGCGAGGTCTATAAGTAAGGCCTGAGACATTCGAATCAACACCCAAATCTATAGTAATGGAATGCGGAGCCTCGTCGAATTCGCCAGTATACTTTGAATGCCAAAAAGTATTAGGATTACCATCAACCGCAGAAGACGCAAGGTGCCCAGTGGCGGCAGTCTCTTGACTACTCGCTGTTGCCGTTAAGCTATTAACTCTCCTAGCAGAAATTGTAGCTGCAGATGCCCAAGGATGTGCCGGATTTTGTGGAGAAATCGCGCGGAAACGCATGAATCTTCCTTGTTTTTCAGGATATGCCACGGTTTTTAGAGTTGTAGTATTCTCAAATTCTCCAGTCGTTACAGGTGCACCCCAATCACCGGTTGAATTACTTACATATATTTCATATTCTCTAATCCTACCCTGACTATTTTGAGTAGTTCCTCCCTGACGCGGTAAATATGAAAAGCCAGATAGCACTGAACCTGCACCCATATCTATTACTAGTTCATGAGGGTAACCAGGGTCTGTTGCTTGTTGATCTGCAACCCAAGTCGTATGCCACCAACTGTTGATATTATTGTCTAACGCGGCTGCGCCAAGTTCACCCGGCATATCGCTACTCACAGAATGCACTATTGGAGTCGCTGATACTGTTGGTATTGGACCTCTAAATGTTGTATTTACCGTATAGTCACCAGCCTGAGCTAGGGTAATGTTATTAATAGTATTTCCATCAATAATATCACCGTTTGGATCTCTTACGACATAATCTTGTGAATTACCGAATAATTCAATAGAATCAGTTTGGCTAATCGTGATTGCCGCTGCACCCGTTTGAATTAGACCACCATTTATTTCGTAGGCTATTTGAAATTCCGCACATGTAGTTGCAATAGGCTCGCCTACACAATCACAATTGGCATCAAATCTATCATTAACAGTATTTGCATCTCCATCACTACAAGAATTCCCTATAATACATGGAGGAGCAACAAACGCTGCATTGGCCGCAAAGCTGGAAATTCCACTTAAATCATTAGAGAAATCAGCAGCATATTTTGCGTTCATATTGCCATCTGCCCAATCAATCAGAGCAACCGGCATCAATTCAAAGGAAACTGGCGTACTCCAAGCCTCCACACCATGTGGATTATCAGAATATCCATTAAAACTCACACAGAGCAGTAATAAGAAAATAGTTAAAAAGTGTAATTTATTCATCATATTTGGTCATTTTAATGGTTATTAATAGCAGATCTTTAGAGGTTGCTTTTTGCTTTTTTTAGTTTCTCATGTCTAATAGCTTATTCATTCAATATGAGAAACATAATGATAAAAAGTGCGCAAGCTTAGACACAAGATACCAAATAATTTAATAAGAATCGGTAAAGTGTCTATTTTATCGATTAACAGTACTTATTAAAGTTGCAAATATATACATATTTCGATATAAATAAACTTATTATGAGTGAATTTAGAAGAACGAAATTTTAAAAAAAAAAATAATATTCCTACGACCTATTTTAAAGAAGTCAAAACTAATTTTTGTGATAATCATATTTAGAAGCATAGCGTTATTATTATAAAAAAAAGGAGGGAAAACAATGTGTTTTTCCTCCTTTTTAATCCTCAATTCAGCTTTTTAAATATTATTAAAACACTGAATCCTATTTGCTGTAATTTCTAATTATTTTATTAACACCTTTTGCGTTTTAGTTTGATTTTCACTGGCCACCTTTACAACATAAACTCCGGCCCCTAAGGTTGAGATATCCATAGAATTCTCCGTAGTATTAGGATTAAGATTTTTGCTGCTCACAAGTCTACCTTGAATATCATATAAATTCGCCATTGTCGCAGAGACCAATTGCCCTTTTATAAATAGAGTTTTAGGAGTCGATGTGGTATAGATACGCAAATTATCATTTCCAATGAGGTCATCTACCGATAAGGTTTTTGAGGCATAATGCACGTTAAAACGTCCAGAGCCATTGATTGCGGCGGTAGGGGTAAATTTAAAGTCACCGTCATTCAATAATGTCAATGTATTGTTTTGAGTGTCTTCTAAATATACATTAATATTAGATGGAAGCGTGGACAAGTCATCAATGCTGATGCTCAACTCAACCCCTGCCTTAGCTTTCATCCCTAAAGGTACAATGACGTTATTAAAATCATTATAAGGTAAGGACTGAACAGCGATATCGAGGCCAGAATTATCTTCCAACAAATTAGTAAACAATGAAAAATCAACTTGAGTTGCGCCATAAGCAGCAGCATCATAACCAGAATCTAATCCTCTAGTTGTGCCTTCAATAAAATAAATACGCGTCGATACGCTATTGGAAGCGGTACTTAAATTCAATTTGCTTAATACTTTGTTTGAATTTTGTGATCTGCCTTCTATAAAATCATCCGAACTTCCAACACGTCTCATCGCAGGCGTAAAAAAAACATTTCCTGCACTTGAATTCGCTTTCACAAAGAAGCCTTGACCAGGAGCAATTAAGTCCTCAGGTTCAGTGGTCGCCAAATTCCAAATTTCCCATTTTTCCGTTACAGTTCCTTTATATCCGTAAATTGCTTGATAGGGTTCTTGAGAATTAAACTCACTCCTATTAGCATTAAAGAAATCTCTAAAATGGAGATACGAAGGGTACGGATTTCCAATAAGGTTCCAAGATTTACCATTACCACCGGGTGTGATAGTAATGCTTACATTTCCCTTTTCAGCCGATCCTGTAAAAATCAAGGTATTACCCGTACGCGTGCCGACAACGTTTGTTGCTGCACGGTAACCCACACCAGGAACAATAGGCTCAAAGCCAGAATAGTTAGCTTCAATATTAAAATTTTGATAAGCACCATCTTCAACGTTGTATGGTGCAAAGGCAAATTCACCTTTCTTAATAGGGTCCGGATTTTCAGGTATAATATTTAAATTAGCAACTCTAAAGGCGTTGTTGAATGTTACACCTGTTACTGGAGATGAAATAAGATCATTACCACCGCCATCTGAAGTTCCAATTTGATTAACCCAACGTTCGTATGTAATCAAACCATTAATAGTACCGTTAACGATTAAACTAGAAAATGTATTTGATTCAGATTTCAGTATCGTTGTAGCTGTAGTCAAAGTTGTATTTATTATTGCTGATGCACCAGGATTAACAATTAATTTATCAACAGTAAATGGACTATCAAATGTAGCGTCACCTTGATTAACTATAAGAATATCATTATCCGTAGGAGCCAATAGTTCTGGAGACCATGTGCCATCATTATAGGCGTAAGTATTTCTTGGGTTCACGTTAATGGTTATAGTTTGGGTGCATGGCATGTTAATAGTGGGCCTAGTTACTGTAATTTCAGCAGCAGATGCAAAATTACCAACTCCAGCCATTGCAGTCAAACGGACATACCTACCGCGTATTTCGGCAAAAGTACTTGTCTCTTCTGGATTGTTGTTCTCCCATGTTCCATTAGCATGGCTAGGAATTCCATCAAAATCAGGTGTATCGCTCACACGAATCTCATAAGCAGTAATGTTACCATTTGCACCAGTCTGACGCCGTATATAATTAAGGCCAGTAATATTTGAACTGACTCCCAAATCTAAAGTGATAGATTGTGGAAGTGTTGCGTTTGACCATTCTGTATGCCAAAACGTATCATTTCTGCCATCAACTGCACTTAGAGCAGAATTACGAGCATCACCAGTTTCTTCACTACTTGCTACAGCCGTTACTCTATTAATTCCGATCTCAGCTGCAGACGCCCAAGGATGTAAAGGATTCTGAGCAGAGGTTGCTATAAAATGTAAATACTGACCTTGCTTAACTGGAAACGTAAAATGTTGTAACGCCAAAATATCTTCAAAATCGCCTTCTTTCACAACAGACCCCCTATCAATTGGTGAATTACTTACATAAATGGCATATCCTCTAATTCTACCATGGGAATCATCTGGATTAGGCCCCTGTCGAGCTTGGTAACTAAATCCTGATAATATTGAGTTCTCACCCAAATCAAAAACTATCGAATGAGGGTATCCTGGATCATCTTGTGGTTGACCTACCGTTATCCAGTTCGAATGCCAATGACTGCCAGTATTTCCGTCAAGAACATTTCCGGCAGATTCGGTACCATCTTTTTGGCTACTATATGAATGAACAGTTGGAGTGGCCGCAGGTGTCGGTAAATTGAAAATTGAATTCACAGTATACTGACCCGCATTTTCAGGAGTTATCCCGACAATTTTATTATTCGGGACTAAAACCCCGTTCGGATCTCTAACCACATAATCCTCAACGTTTGCAAACAGTTCAAGGGAATCGGTTTCATCTAAATTAATAATTGCACCCGTCTCAGTTAAACCCCCATTTATTTGGTATGTTACATTCACTTCGTCACATGTTGGCGCTATCGGTTCACCTTTACAAATACAGTCCGCGCCTACTTTATCATTTACCGTATCCGGATCATTGTCATCACAAGCCATCCCTATATAATCACAGGGTGGAGCAAAAATGGTCGCAGTATTTGTTGAGAGTACAATCTCATTTAAATTATTTGCCAAGTGAGCATGATACTTTGAATTTGCTTTATTCATATCAGCAACTGGCAAATCAATTATTGGAACTGGCATTAATTCAAAGGAAACTGGAGTATTCCATACCTCCATATTCTGAGGAGTCTCAGAATAACCTTTAAATCCTACGCATAGTAGTAGGATTACAATCATATAAAAATGTAATTTATTCATCATAGTCAGTCAATTTAAGTGTAATTAATAGCAAAGGAATTGGAAGATGTATTTTAGTATTTCATTGTTGTGTATTCATGATAAACTCGTTAAAATTAATAGCGATATAACAACAAAACGCACAAATTAACGGAGAATAATTACATAATATCTTAAAAAACGGACATACAGCCTGTTTCGTCGATAAGTTACTCAAAAATAAACAGTTATAGATATAAGTAAAAGTTTCAGGATGTTAAATGTTTATCTGAAATTATAGTTGGGAGATGTGCTTGAGATAAGCTCATAATTAATGAAAAATGAATCTTTATCATGATTGTGTAAGAGCATTTAATGAGTTCTATATAAAAAGAAACAAGTACTCCTTTTTACACTGCTATTCTATCTAAAAAAAATATAAAAGAAGATAAAAAAAGGAGCGAATATCTTGCGACTTTCGCTCCTTATTACCCATGGTATGTTTTTCTTTTTAGATGTATTTTAGAAATTCAAAATAATTTCTGCAATTTTCTTTATTAGTTCTATTGTAGGACTATTTGATTATCACCTTTTGTGTTTTAACTTGATTTTCATCATTAAGCTTCACGAAATATACACCAGAACTTACTGCTGAAATATCCATGGAATTGTTGGTAGTGTGTAGATTTAGCACTTTAGTCATTACCAATCGGCCATGAATATCGTACAGCTTAGCTATTGTTGCTTTTGTCAATTGGCCTGTAATAAATAAAGATTTTGGGTTCAGTGTCGTGTAAATCCGCAAATTATCAGCTGAAGGTATATCGGCAATTGACAGCGTTTTGGATGAATAATGTACATTGAAACGACCAATACCATTTATAGCGGTTGTAGTCGTAAATTTAAATGCACTAGTATTCAATAAAGTAAGCGTATTATTCTGGGTGTCTTCTAAATACACATTGATATTAAATGGTAGCGTGGATAAGTCATCAATGCTGATGCTCAACTCCGTTCCAGCTTTAGCTTTTATTCCCAAAGGAACCACCGCATCATTGAAATCATTATAAGGTAAAGACTGGATAGCAATATCAAGACCGGTATTATCCTCTAATAAATTCGTGAATATTGCAAAATCAATCGCAGTAGCTGAATAAGCAGCAGCATCATAACCAGGATCCAAACCTTTGGTTGTGCCTTCAATAAAATAAATGCTCGTGGTTACATTTTCGGTGGTGTTGCTTAATTTAAGTTTACTTAATGCCTTCAATGCACTTTGTTGTCTGCCAAGAATAAAATCATCTGAACTTCCAGTACGTCTCATTGCTGGTGTGAATTGTATAGAACCTCCACTTGCTCGTGATTTAACAAAAAAGCCTTGACCGGGAGCAATAAGTGTATCAATGGTTGCACGGTTATAAATCTTCCAACTATTTTTGCTCCCCGTATATCCATAAATAGCCACATATTCCTCGTGAAACTGCTCAATGTTATTTGTTGTAAAAAACGCTGCTGCATCAATATATGATGGATATGGGTTTCCAATAAGGTTCCAAGCCTTACCCGCTACCGCACCTGAAACAGGCACCTCAACATTCGTTTTAATAACCGATCCTGTGAAAGTCAGGGTGCCACCAAGTGCTGTTGCCGCTCTATAACCAGTGCCTGGTATAAGAGGAAACGCTCCGGTGCCATTACCGCCTATGTCATAATTTTCATAAGCACCCGTTGTTAAATTATAAGGTGCAAATGCGTACTCTCCAGATTTGCCCGGATTTTCTGGTAAATTTAGATTCTCGGTGGTAAATGCAGAATTAAAAATTGTATTTGCAACAGGAGAGGAAATAAGATCATTGCCACCACCCAAAGACGTTCCAATCCGATTGACCCAACGTTTATAATTCACTTCGCCAATAAATTCTCCTTCAACAATTAAACTGGAATACAAGGTTGATGTTGAATTTAGATTTGTTGAAAGCGCCGTCAATGTTATACCATTATTTATGATAAGTGCCGCCCCCGGATTAATAGTTAAATCATCACATATTGTATTACTAGAAATTATAGCTATACCAGAATTAATTATAATAGAATCATTTGATAAAGAAACACCGTTAGGGTCACTTGGAGACCACCCATTATCATAGGTATAAGTGATACTTAATTCAGTAAATCTCCACTTGAAAAAATCAGATTCATCTTTAGGATACGTCTTAACACTCGCACCGTTAGTTAACGAATTATTCTCAATACCAGCATAAAGTCCGTTTACTTTACTTTTTATGGCATACATTTCATTACCAAGATATTCTAAAGAAAACAATTGGGCATCTGTTCCATTTTCTTCATACTGTATCAAATTGGTTCCTGGATCTTGTCCGGCATATTGTACATCAACATTTTTATTACTGTGAACTGCTTTAATAGTATAATAATTACCTGTTGCCGGCGCTACGATAAACTGTTGATTGGCATTTAAGTTACTTGACCTCTGAACAACGTCGGCAAGATTATCTTGAGAGTGATCAGCAATATCCATTACCAAACTACTTCCTACATTGGTTAGCGTATAAATAGCGGCGCTAATCGCGACATTTTCATATACCGTTAACTGAGCAGAATCTGTAAATGCGCCCTCTACAGTTGTTGCTGTAATAGTAACATTACCTTCACTAATGCCAGTTACAATTCCTGCTGCATTAACCATAGCAATTGTTTCATTACTTGAAGACCATATAACATCCTGTTCAGTAGCATTGTTTGGTATGACAGAAGCTGAAAAAGAAGTGGTACCTCCAATTATCACTGATGCGTTTTCTGGTAATACTGAAACTCCGGTTACTGCCTCAGTTAATAAATCTGTAAATGTCCACTTAAAAAAATCAGAGCCATTATTAGGATAGGTCTTGACACTACCACCATTAATTGTAGAATTGTTCTCTATCCCAAGATAAAGACCATTGGCTTTAGCTTTTATAGCATATTTCGCATCACCAAGATATTCAAAAGAAAATAATTGTGCATCCGTACCATTCTCTAGAAATTGTATCACATTAGTTCCAGGAGCTTGTCCTAGACCTTCCACATCTACATTTTTATTACTATGGACAGCTTTTAGCGTATAGTAATTTCCCCCTGTTGGCGTTACCATAAACTGTTGACTTGCACCAGCGGCATAAGCCCATTGATGTACATCTGCACGATTAGCGAGAGATACACCTGCTATATCCATGACCAAACCACTGCCTGCATTTGTTACTATATAGGTAGAAGCATTAATGGTAGGATCCACATAATTGGGATCAAGCTGGTTGATCCATAGTTCAATAAGATCCAATCCATGTTGATCTACTAGATTTTTTGCAACTGGAGGCATCGCAATAGTAGGATCTATGCTCTCAGTGCGATGATAAAGTATGGATTTAGAGGCATCGCCACCTACAACTATCCGTTCTCCTGGAATTCCTAATGGGGTGTTTGTATTTGCATACATTAACCCTGTCTGAACTAAATCGTTCGACAACCTCAAGTCAAATTGAGCTCTATCCCCGGTGCCACCTGGTCTGTGACAATAAGCGCAGTTGAGATCAAGATAAGACCTTGCTCTATCGTTTAAACTAGCACTAGAATCATCTATCGCCTTATAGGTTTGATATCCTAACACGGTGTTGTCATCAATGCTTTCATCTAAAATCCCTATATGACTTAGGGTGACTAATTGATTGGCAGTGAGTCCAGTTGTTGGATAGAGCATATCAGAATTCAAATATCTTGTCCTAGGACCTAAAGTTCCTTTGGTAGCAGGATTATGACAAGAGATACAATCAGGAGTACCCGGATACGTCCAGGTTTGGTTTCTTACCGATCCATCTGAGGTCGATATTTGAATAGTTTCATCTAAACGAGCATTTAACAAAACGGCATCCGTTTGCTCATTATTCCATTTATAGGTCAAGAAATAAAAATGCCCCGAACTGGCTTTAACAGAAAACCTTGTTTCCAATCGCCTTTTTATACTAGGATTTAACTCATCTATTGGCATTTCAAAATGCTTTATGAGTACCGAACCTACCGGGAATTCCCAATCTCCATCTTCCGAAAAACTGATTTTTTCTTGTGGAGTATCATGTGAACCATCATTTGGGATTACCAACCAGCGCTTTTTCTCAGCGCCGTCCGACCAAAATGATTCAATTAAATCGTACGGGATTACGCCAGGGTTGGGGGTTAGTGTCTGCAAATCCTGAAAAGCGCCTGTCTGCGAAAGTAATTGCGGTGCAGAATCATTCGGCGACTCGTTCACTTGAACTAATTTATATAAAAAGACATTATCTCCTTGACTTAATAAGTAGAGCTCACCCTTATTGTCTTCTCCAAAAGATATAATATCAGTAGGTGAGAATGACGTTATCAGACTATATGAACCCGTATTTATATCAACAGACCAAATTTCTTCACCAGTCCCATAATCGGCGCATATATACTTACCATATAATTCGGGCATATTTGTGCCGCGATATACGTAACCGCCTATAATGGTATTAGCCTCCGAACGTGGAAAGGCAACTAAAGGCGCTTCATGCAACATACCATTATACATTACACCACAATTAGCACCCGGTCCCGCCGCATTGCCTTCATAAATGGGCCATCCATAATTCTTACCCTTACTTACAACATTTATTTCTTCGTGCCTACTCTCTCCTACTTCTCCGATATAAAAAGTGCCAGTCAGTGCATCTTTGGTCATTCGATGGGGATTTCGGTGACCTATAGTGTAATATTCTTCAAAATTGTCGCCCGAAGGACTTAAAAATGGATTGTCATTTGGTATTCCGTAACCGACACCAGATATTTCATCATTAAAACGACCTTGATTTAAGGTTCTAATCGGAGGATGGCTTAGAGCGGGATCTTCATTTACATCGAGGCGTAAAACACCTCCATCTAAATTAGTGTCTATAATTTGTGGTTTCAAATAAGCGGACTGTTCTCCAGTGGCTAAGTATAAAAATCCATCCGTTCCAAAATCCATGGACCCTCCGCGATGGGTGCAACTAAACATCCGCATTTTAATCATCGTTAATTCTGATGCTATATCAAGTGTAAATGTGACCGGGTCAACTTCATAACGCCTTAAGTAAAGAAAACCACCCCAATAATCCTCCTGATAACAACCAAAACCGCTCAAAAAAGCATCAGGATAATCTCTACCTTGTCCATCTTTGGACGTGTAATACATATAAACATAATTTTTACCTTGTGTTCCAAACTCAGGATGAATCGCTAGGCCTAAGAAGCCTCCATCCCACACCACGCCTACTCTATCTGATAAATCAGCCAAGAGATTCTTTGTTGTTACTGTTTCATCATTTTCAAACCAATAAATCTCACCATTCCGCTGTCCTACAAACAACACATTGCTATTGGGAACATCTGTGAATGTTAAAGGCGAATTAAATGTTAGATTTGGAAAAGCTGGCCGATAAGGCTGAGAAGACATGGTAACATCTGGAAAGTTTCCGTTTAGAAAAGTTCCTACAGCTACTGGAGCTGTAAGTCCTGGCCCTAAGAAATAGGGTGCTACACCTAAAATAGAAAATATGGACACTCCTAGAAACACAAATAAAATCTTTGTTTTTTTAACTGAATGAAGCATAACTGGAGGTTTTTGTTAATAACACTACAAAATAAAACACAGAACTTCAAATAAGCTTTTATCAAGACCAACTACTTCTATTTTCGACGAAAAAACTACAAGCCAGATGATTACGCATGTAAAATTTCTTGTTAATCATAAAGATCACTATTTAGAGGAGGAATTAATTGATAATTCCATTGAATACCCGAGATTAATAGTTCGATTAAATTATTATTTATTTTGTGTGTTTTAGATGTAAAACCGGCTTTTAAATGCTTTACTAAAGCTAAAAAAGCAGAAGGAAAATCAGCGATATTTTCTGAATACACTTATTAAGCATCAGCATTAAGTTTAAGTAAACTCCTATTAGAGAACAATAGCTTTAGTACTTCCGTTCCATGTTTAACTTAAGTGATAATTTTTTTATGTATCGCTTTTACACTCTTTAATTATTTTGCTTCATAATCTTTTACAACATCATCTAAAGCAAAAAAGCCGCCCTTATTAAGAGCAGCTTATTTGTTTTCATTTAATTTTAAATGTTATTTAATTATTACCTTCTGTGTTTTAACTTGATTATCATTATTCAGTTTTACCACATAAATACCTGTACTTACGCTTGAGATATCTATTGTATTCTCGGTAGTGTTCGAATCTAGAGCTTTACTCAAAACCAATCGCCCTTGAATATCATATAAATTTGCGGTGGTTGCTTTTGTCAACTGGCCTGTAATAAATAAAGCCTTTGGATTTATTGTCGTATAAATACGCAAATTATCAGTCAACTCCATATCCTCAACAGCCAACGTTTTAGCTGAATAATGTATATGAAAACGACCTACTCCTTTCTTAGCTTTTGTAGTCGTGAAATGAAACGGTCCATCATTCAATAAGGTAAACGTATTGGTTTGGGTATCCTCTAAATACACATTAATATTAGCTGGAAGTGTAGAAAGCTCATCGATACTGATGCTTAAATCCATCCCCGCTTTCGCTTTAATGCCTAACGGAACAACCACATCATTGAAGTCTTCATAAGGTAAGGACTGGATAGCAATATCAAGACCGGTGTTATCTTCTAACAAGTTCGTAAATAATGCAAAATCAACTGCAGTCGCTGAGTATGCAGCAGCGTCATAGCCAGGATCCAAGCCTCTAGTAGTACCTTCAATAAAATAAATACTGGTGGTAACGTTCTCATGGGCTTTACTCAATTTAAGCTTACTTAATGCCTTAGAAGGATTTTGCGGTCTGCCCGAAATAAAGTCGTCCGTAGATCCCGTGCGTCGCATAGAAGGCGTGAACTGGAGTGAACCTCCACTAGTTTGCGATTTGACAAAGAAACCTTGACCAGGCGCTAAAAGCGGTCCTGAAGTAGCCTCGTTGTAAATTTCCCAACTGTTTTTGCTGCCCGTGTAACCATATATAGCAACGTACTGGCTATTCATCTGCCCTATATTGTTGGCATTAAAAAACGCATTCACATCAATATAAGAGGGGTAAGGATTTCCCACCAAGTTCCAAGCTCTGCCCGCAGCTGCGCCAGATAGTGGCACTTCAACGTTTGCCTTGGTTGCTTCTCCTGTAAAAGTCAAGTTGCTTCCACTTGCAGTTGCTGCTCTGTATCCAACGCCCGATTCAAGCAGAAATTCCTGATTAAGGTAATCGCCTAGTTGGTAATTTAAATAAGCACCTTCCTCTACATCATATGGCGCCAAAGCATACTCCCCACGTATATTCGGATTTTGAGGTAAACTTGGGTTGGCAACCGCAAAGGCGACATTGAAAATCGCACCTGAAACCGGAGAGGAAATGAGATCATTCCCACCACCTGCAGAAGTTCCAATTCGGTTAACATGCAAATTGTAGTTTATCATCCCATCAAATTCTCCTTCCACAATTAAACCAGCATATGAGGTTGAAACCGAATTCAAATTAGTGATTTTAACTTTTAAGGTTACATCGGTATTCACTGTAAGCGAAGCACCTGGCTCAACCACTAATTTATTAGACTCTGTATCCGCAGAAATGTCAGCATTGCCTGATACAATTCTGATCACATCAAATTGGGTAGCTACTCCACTGGGATCCCCAGGCGACCAACTCCCGTCAAAAGTATAGGTTTCTACCGGATTAACATTTATTTGGATAGTCTTGACGCACGGAACATTTACGGTTCTAATGGCTTTAATCTCAGCTGCGGATGCCCAAGCTTGTCCACCTCCTTCTGACAGTGCCACTAAGCGCAAATATCGTCCTTGTTTTTCATTAAATCTAACGGTTTTTAAGTCGTGGTTGTATCCCCAAGTCCCTTCGGCTACAGCATCGCCCCACGCTGAAGGTGAGTCGCTCACGTAAATCTCATAATTGGCTATGGTACCATTTAACCCACCACTTTGGCGTGGTAAATATTCAAGACCGGTGACATTGGAGTCCGACCCCAAATCAATATGAATTTCATGAGGGTAAATAGGAGAAGCATTGTCCCACTCGGTATGCCAAAAGGTATTAGGATCTCCATCAACGGCATTTGCAGCACTACCATCTTCGTTTGTGGCAAGCAGTTCCTCACTATCGACATATATGACTTTTGGACCTTCTCTTATAACACTAATTTCTGCAGCAGACGCCCAGGCCTCTCCACTTGCGGATGAAAGTGCTACGAAGCGTAAATACTGGCCTTCTTTGGCATCATAAGTAATTGTTTTTAATGCTCCATTATTAGCAAATGTTCCAGTAGCTACAGCGGTTCCCCAGTTTGAAGTGGAATTACTGACATATATTTCGTATTTAGCAATTCTACCTTGTAAATTTCCGGTTTGACGCGGTAAATAGCTAAAACCTGACAACACTGAGCCGACCCCCATATCCAATTGTATCTCATGAGGGTATGGCGTATCGGTCGCACCTCCATCTACCCAATGGGTATGCCAAAAAGTATTGGGATCACCATCAAGCGCATTTCTAGCTGGAGCACTTTCCGATACCGTCTCCTCACTGCTTACATATTCCAAAATTGGAGCGCCCCCTTCTGATGACTCTTTTGAGGTGGCACTAACCGAATAAACGCCAGCCTGATTCGTTGTAATATCCGAGATGATGTGGCTACTAAGCACACTTCCATTAGGATCTGTAACAGTATACGGTACACTTTCTGAATTCAGGAATAAACCAACCTCATCACCTGCATTCACTGTAATTTCTGAAGCACCACTATCGCGTTCTCCATTGATTTCATAAACTATCGCTAAATTCTCACAAGAGTTGTCTTCCACCACTATTTCTAAAGCAGCCAATTCACTATTGTAAATACTCTGTATTTCTTCTTCAGTAAGCGCTACATTATAGAGCTTGAACTTATCCATACTTCCATCAAGTTCATCCGTAATACCATTTGCATTAGCATGATCTGGAAGAACAGCAGCCGGACGTCTGTCATAAAAACCTCCTAATGTGAAGCTGTTATATATGGCCTCATCGGCATTAATCCGCAAATTACCTGATACGGCACCGCTACAGATGGGTTGTCCGTTAACATATAGTGTAGCCGTAGTCCCATCATAGGTACCTACAATATGTTCCCACTCCCCAGGATTATAAGCTCCAGTATAACAGCTTGCCGTACCGCCACCCTCTGTAAAAAACTCCAACTTATACATGGAATTGTGATAGCCAAAGAAAAAAGAAGCATAATCATGGGCAAAAATCGCCACATTAGGAATTTCCCCAGTTTCAGGTACAATACTCCCCGTATTTCTATTGACCCACGCCATCACGGTGATTTTATCGGTCAATGCTGCTAAAGATGGTGAGCTGGGGATTTCAACGATCACGTTACTATTAAATTCCATACCATCCATTCGAAGCGCACTTCCGGAAAAACCATTGGCATTCCAATAATTATCACTCAACGGTATTGGAAGTCCACTATCAGTACGTTCTTTAATTTCAGCATTATTATCTTGACCTGAAGTATC
This sequence comes from Flavobacteriales bacterium, assembly GCA_038243395.1. GTDB lineage: Bacteria > Bacteroidota > Bacteroidia > Flavobacteriales > Flavobacteriaceae > Gelidibacter. The sequence continues at coordinate 22,844 of JBBSRC010000050.1, forward strand.
CGCTATATAAGCTCCACTTCCTTCAAAAAACTCATATTCAACCAACAAATGTTCTTCCTGAATCTTATCATCGGGCTTACCTACCAATACTGATTCGGATAAACTTGGAACGCCATTGGCATCCATTGCGAATAGCATATAATATCCTGGAGGCATTATGTTTGCATCAGGCATGTCTAATTTGTAATTACCATTAGTCTCCGTAAAATCTACTGGAATTCGGCGTTGTTCATTATTTACACTATGGGTTGCCGAAGACAATCGCACAAATGCAAATTCAGCAATACCCGGTGTAGCAACTACAGGTAATGTTCTCTCGTAATAAGCTGCTTTAGGTGCTTTTAAGGTTGGACGAACCGCTAAATCTCCACTTTCATCGAAAAGATACGGAGGGCTATAAATTTCGGCATCCAAGTGATTCACATCACCACATCCACCACAAAGACCGCCACCGCCCATAAATACACGTCCATCATTCATAAGAATTCCAGCACTGTGATAGGTTCTTGGCACAGCCATGCTTGCTAAAGTTCTAAAACTGTTGGTTACCGGATTATACATCTCGGCAGACAGATGAGCACCACCGTCCCAAAATACATGTGCCGTATCCATACCTCCTAAAACTAACACCTCTCCATTTGGAAGCACCACGCTGCTTACGTATATTCTTGCGTCTTCCATCTTATTAGCTGTAGGTGTTACTGTAACAACATCTCCGTTGTTAATATCAATAACATAAGCATTTTCGTTGGCTAGAGTTCTAGAGTCATATGACCCAGTACCGCCAACTTTTAGAATTTTTCCAATATCAAACATGACGGTATTACCATTCATAGAGGAACGGTCACCATCTGCACCTGTTCCTCCTCTTCTACCAATGACCTGAGAAGAGCCATTACCACCATCACCATTTACATCAAACCAATGCATGGTTTCTCCTGGACCGGCATGAAATATTTTACCATTGGGCGCCGCCCATAACCAAGCATGGTTATCTAACCTGAATTGTTTTTCTGGCTCCAAACCAGCATCGTAGCTATTCCAAAGTAATTCTCCTGGCAATCCAGATAGCACGCGCCAGCCTGACGCCTCTGTCCAGATTTCTGCAGTTCTTCCTCCGTAGCCACCACCACTCCATGATCCACCAATGGTAAATGCGGAGCCGTCAGCTAAGGTAACCGCACCTTGATAGCCTCTCGCAATTTTCATATTCTCAGCTCGGGTCCAAACTTCTGTTTTAGGATCATAGATACTGGTACGTTCATCTGAGCTACCGCCGGTAACCAGAAGCCTTCCATCTGCCAGATTGTTAATACCAGGACAGAACATATCGTGATTGGTTTGAGTTACTGTTCTTGGCAATACCCCTCCGTCTGCACCAATACTTGGGTCAAATATTTGGGTATAGGTAAAACCATCTGCACCACCAAAATCATCATGGTATTTAGAGGACCAGGTAATTAATCGGCCATCAGGTAAATTTGATACGGCCACGGGCACTACGTCAAAAGGAATCGGCGGACTCCAGCTCCCCACTAATTGAGGGTTTTGAGAAAATCCTTTAAAACCGAAGCTAATAAGAAATAATAAAATGAATGAGTAGTTTACTTTAGTCATAATTGTCCATCATAAAAATTAATAAAAAATTTAGTTTAGTAGGATAAAAGTGAATTTTGGAAGTAGTAGTACTTAATTATTTTTATTTTTTGGGCGGTAATTAAATCCGTAAATCCATCACTTAGAGCAAATAAATGCAGTTTATACAACAATCTTTATTAATTAAGGCAAACAGCTAGTAATTTCGACCAACCAACAAATAGTGTTATTATATCGGTTCAGAGACCACTAATTGCTAGGCAGTTAATGGCTTTGTTGACACATTTTTAAGAAAAATAAATATTTAGGATGATTTCAATTAGACTCACATCAGGATATATTAAAGCACATTTCCCAAGTAACAGGCACTAAATTTTATAACAAAAGATTTGACCACTAACATTTAGAATCACCTGAATAAAACTCTAATCCATTAATTAATCTTCATTTAATAAAAAATTCAATTTCTTTGAGAAGTCGTAAATAAGAAGGAGCGAAAACATTTAAGTTCTCGCTCCTTTTCTCACAAATTTACTGGTTTAATTTAGCTTCTTTCCTAATCAGAAAAGATTAAGACCTTTTACATTTTAATTGATCATTAATTTTTGCGTTTTAATTTGGTTCTTATTAATAATCCTAGCCACATAAATGCCAGAGCTGACAGTGGATATATCGACTTTTTTGATTAACATTTGGACTCAAGCTTTTGCTCATTACCATACGGCCTTGAATGTCGTAAAGTTGGAGTATCGATGGCCCATTTAACTGACCTTGAACCACCACGTTTTTAGGATTTTTAGTAGTGTAAATACGTATATGATCGATGTATTCCAAATCCTCAAGGGATAACGTTTTAGCTGAATAGTGCAGATTAAAGCGTCCCACAGACTTCATATCTACATTAGGCGTAAATACAAAGGGTGCATCATTCAGCAAGGTCAACGTATTATCGAGGGCATCTATCAAGTACACATTGATATTTAGTGGAAGTGTAGAGAGCTCATCAATACTGATACTCAATTCCACCCCAGCTTTAGCCTTGATTCCCAGAGGTACAATCACATCATTAAAATCTTCATAAGGCAAGGATTGTATGGCAATATCCAAACCGGTGTTATCCTCTAATAAATTCGTTAATACTGCAAAATCAACCACAGATGCAGAATAGGCTGTAGCATCATAGCCCCGATCCAAGCCTCTAGTAGTGCCTTCAATAAAATAAATACTAGTGGTAACGGTTTCAGCAGCTTTACTTAATTTTAATTTACTCAATACCTTCAAGACCTTCAAGGGCGTTTACGGTCGGCCAAGAATAAAATCATCTGACGTCCCTGCACGTCTCATACTTGGCGTACACTATATGGAACCGCCACTTGATCGCGATTTGACAAAAAATCCTTGTCCGAGGGCAATGAGCACATCTGATGTGGCATCATTCAAGATGTTCCGACTGTTTTTACTTCCCGTATAGCCGTATATTGCTACATATTCACTATTCAATTGCCCCATATTATTAGTCGTAAAAAAATCAGCGACATCTATATATGAGGAATAGGGATTTCCAATAAGATTCCACGCCTTCCCCTTAACTGCTCCGGAAAGCGCAACATCCACATTAATTGTTGTGGCCATGCCCGTAAACTTGATGTTGCTTCCCAATTCGGTGGCTGCTCTATAACCAATCCCCGAGGCCAGACTGAACGACCCTTTGCGGTTGTTATCGATATTGAAGTTTTCGTAGCTCCGTTTTCAACGCTGTACGGTGCAAAAGCAAATTCTCCGCGTCTCGTTGGGTGTACTGGTATTTCAGAATTTGTGATTACAAATGCCTTATTAAATTCGGCTTGGGCGACTGGTGACGAGATTAAATCATTCCCACCACCGGCAGAAGTTCCTATTTGATTCACAAAGAGGCTGTAATTTACTGGTCCCACATGAATACCTTCCACGATTAAACTTGGATATAAAATGGAATTGGAAACTAAATTGGTATTGACCGCATTTTTAACGGAACTCCCGAATTAACGGTTAAAACTGCGCCAGGTGCAAAGTCTATAGTATTTGCTGAGGTGTTTTGAGATATAAAGACATGATCAGAAGTAATATTAAGAGCATCGTTGGCATTAGCAACCCCACTAGGATCATCCGGTATCTAAGTTCCATTTACGAATGTATAATGGATTATGGCATCAACGTTAATTTGAATGGTTTTGACACACGTTGAATTTAAAGTCGTGATTGGGGTAATTTCTGCCGCACTCGACCAAGAATCGGGGCCTCTGGCTGTTGCCAGTAAGCGAACATACCTCACTTTCTTTTCGGCAAAACGAATTTCCTTCAAGGCATGATTACGCAACCAAACACCACTACTAACTGCGGAACCCCACACTGTAGGCCAATTATTTATAAAGATTTTCATTGAGGAAACACATCGGAGCGCCTCCTATAACTTGAGAAGCCCAATTACCCGTCACATCAAACCAATGGATGATTTCTGATACGACGCGTATTTTATTTCGAGAAGCTCGAATTTGATTTTTAAAAATCCGAGATTTATTTTTTAAGCTGGGCAAAATTGTGAACCTTTTTGAATGCTTTCAATTAATTAAAAAGAGATTGTTTCGAATAATTTTATGATTGCTCCGCAATAATAAACACCAATTTCATCTAAAAAATAGGTATAAAAAAAAGAGCGAAAACACTTTAGTTTTCGCTCCTTACTTTGATATTCTAATCTTGCTATGAAAGGGATTTAAAATTCTCCAACCATTAAAAGATCAATTGAATGCACTATCTAATCAACACTTTCTGAGTCTTGACTTGATTTTTGTTAACGATTTTTACCACATAAACTCCCGTACTAATGGATGAAATATCAACACTGTTTTCATTCACGAATGGCGTCAACACTTGGCTCAACACTAAGCGACCTTGAATATCGTAAAGATTAAATGCAGTGGATGCCGTCAACTGGCCATTAATCACTAAAGCCTTTGGTATTTTAGTGGTGTAGATACGTAAATTATCATTGTTTTCCATATCTCCAACCGACAAGGTCTTAGAGGAATAATGGACATTAAAACGACCCGTACCATTCATAGCGGTGGTAGGTGTAAATGTAAATTCATCAGAATTCAACAAAGTGAGCGTATTGTTTTGGGTATCTTCTAAATACACATTGACATTTGATGGGATCGTAGAGAGCTCATCAATACTCACACTCAGAGCAACACCTGCTTCTGCTTTAATTCCCAAAGGCACCACCACATCATTGAAATCATCATAGGGTAAAGACTGGATGGCGATATTCTGACCATTATGGTCTTCTACCAAATTGGTAAACAGTGAGAAATCCACATTAGCCCCGGTAAAGACGCCAGCATCATAACCCGCATCTAAACCTTTGGTAGTACCTTCAATAAAATAGATACTGGTCACTTCACTATTCTTCGAATTACTCAACTTCAGTTTGCTTAAGGCGACATTTCGGTTAGATCTGCCTGCAATAAAATCATCAGATGAACTTCGCACTCGCATCTCTGGTAAAAAACTTACTATTCCACCACCAGATCTTGATTTCACGAAGAAACCCTGACCAGGGGCAATGGTTCTTCCCATTTCTGGATCTATAGCTGTTGCTTTATTCCAAACTGTCCATGTACCGGAATTACCAGTGTAACCATAAATGGCTTGGTAAGGACCTCGGGAATCAAATTGCTCTGAATTAGAATTCATAAATGCATTGAAATCTAAATATGCTGGGTATGGATTTCCGATTAGGTTCCAAGCTTTGCCAGCCTCTGCATCAGAAATGGCAATTGCTACTGGATTTCTGGTAATTTGTCCTTTAAACTCTAGTGGACTCCCATCCGTGGTGGCCATTCTATATCCGGATGCGGTAACAATAGGCCTACTTCCCTTCCTATCGGCACCTATATTAAAATTCTCATATTTACCAGTGCTCACATTATAAGGCGCAAAGGCATAGATTCCATTATTATCCGGGTGTCCAGCTAGCAATGGATTTGCGTTCACAAAACCAGCATCAAAAATTCCACCAGTAACGGGTGAGGAAATAAGGTCATTCCCACCACCTTCGGAGGTTCCCATAACATTGACATGACGGTTATAAATCACTTCACCTGCAATCCAGCCTTTGTCAATTAAACTGGCAAACTTAGTAGAAGTTGAATTTAAAGTAATCGTATTAAATTTCAAGATGACGTTGAGATCTAAGGTTAGCGTTGCCCCTTCTTTTATTACTAAATTATCAATGGACGTATTTTTGGAAATTGAAGCTGTTTGACCAGAATTTATTATGATATCATCATACTGATTGGCTGTTCCACTTGGATCGCCTGGAGTCGAATCCCAGCCCTCAGTTTCATTAAAAGTGAAAGTTCTTGGCGTATGTACATTTATTTGAATTTCTTTTTCGCAATAGGTGTTTTTGGTAGTTCTAATTCTGATCTCTGCTGCCGATGCTTGTGGGGAATCAGTACCAGTTTCCAGCGCTCGCAAAACTACATAGCGCCCTAAAGTTTCTGTGAAATCAATCTCTTTGAGAACATTGTCATATTTCCAATTACCAGATTTCACAACATTTCCCCAATCTGATAAAAATTCGGTGTTGTTATTAGTTACATAAATCTCATATTTTGTGATAGTACCATTTAAATTACTTTCCATATATCTTGGTAGATACTCTAAACCCGACACATTCGAAACCTTACCTAGATCAATTGTAATAAAGTGAGGATGTTTTGGCTCAGGTTCAATTGGTTCTCTGTCTTTTACCATCCATTCCGTACTCCAAAATGTATCCGTGCGCCCATCAAATGCTTGTTTACCAGCGTAATTAAAATGCTGTAATGTACCATTGGTTCTTGGAACCTTTTTATTCATCTCACTACTAAAATTTGCCACCTTTAAGTCTTGAGCTAATGACTGCTCCTTCAAAGTGTATTTTACCTTATACAACCCAGACTGAGATGCTTGGATATTATTCATTACTGAAGGTAAAATGGTGGTATTAGTGCCACGAGTAACAGTATAGTCCATGCCTTCCATATCCAGTAATAATTTAACATTAGAACCTTCACGCACGGTAATCTCCTTAGCACCACTATCTTTTTTACCGTTAATGTCATAAATTAATGTCACATCATCGCAGGGATCTTCATTTTTAACAATTTTAACTTCATCATTATAAATCTGTTGAATTTCTTGTGAAGTCAGCCCAACATTGTACATTTTAAACTTATCCATCCGGCCATCGAGTTCGTCAGTAATGCCACTCTTATTTCCATAAGACGCTACAGGTAAATTTCGGTAATCATAAAAGCCAGAAAGCGTAAACCTACTATATTCTGTATCAGTCGTATTAATCTTCAAATTACCCTTAACCGGGGTACTTTGAAGCTCCACACCGTTGACATAAAGTCTAGCTGTGGTGCCATCATAAGTACCCACCATATGCTCCCAAACTCCAGGGGTATACCTTAAACCAGTATGATAGATACTGGCATGGCCGCCGCTCTCGGTCCAAAATTCTAATTTATATTGATTGCCATGATAACCCATGAAAAAAGAGGTTTGATAATTATGGGCAAAAACAGCCACGTTTGGAATGTTTCCATTTATAGGTATAATACTACCTTCATCCCTATTGACCCAGGCCATTACCGTAATTTTGTTGGTTAAGGCACGTAAGGATGGGGTGGACTCAATCTCTAGAATCGAATTACTAAGATGCTCTACACCATTCATTTGAAGTGCACTTCCGGTCAAGCCTTGTGCACTCCAATATTTCGTACTTAAGGGTATCTCATTTCCTTCGTCATCACGCTCCTTAATGTTGCCATGATTATTTTTACCAGAGGTATCGGTTACTAAAGCACCATTACCTTCAAAGAAATCAAATTCTACGAGTAAATTATCGCCCTGAATTTTATCAGTCGGTTTCCCTACCAATACAGCTTCAGACAAACTTGGAACACCGGCATTGTTAATTGCAAAAAGCATATAATAGCCTGGAGGCATTACATTGGCATCAAGCATCGTAATCACATAATTACCGTTACTACCGGTGTGTTTTACAGGAACGCGACGCTGCTCATTATTGATACTGTGAGTGGCCGAGGACATTCTCATAAAAACAAATTCCTTGATATCTGTAGAAGCAACCACCGGTAATGGGGTGGAATAATAAGCTTTATCTGGAGCACTTAACGTTGGACGCGTTGCCAATGCTCCACTACTATTATATAAGTAAGGTGGATTATAAATTTCCGCATCTTTATGATTTGCAGGACAATCTTCTCCACAAAGTCCGCCACCACCCATAAATACGCGCCCGTCATTCAATAAAATCCCTGCACTATGGTATGTTCTTGGCACTTTCATACTGGCCAAAGTTCTGAATCTGTTGGTTTTCGGATTATACATCTCGGCAGATAAATGAGCACCGTTATCCGAAAATACTACAGCCTGATCCATACCTCCCATGATCAAAACTTCCCCATTAGGAAGCACTACGCTCGACACGTATATTCTCGATTTTGCCATCGAATTTGCAGTCGAATCTACGGTAACATTAGTCTCATCATTAAAATCAATAACGTAGGACTTTCCATTACTTGGTGTATCAGAAGAATAAGAACGACTTCCACCCACTTTTAAAATTTTCCCAATATCGAACATCGCGGTATTTCCATTCATGGACTCATGGTCATCTCCTCTTTTTCCATCAGGCCCTGCTGGTAAGTGAGAACCACTTCCATTAACGTCAATCCAGTGCATGTCCTCTCCTGGACCGGCATGAAAAATTTTACCGTTAGGTGCCGCCCATAAC
>JBBSRC010000051.1:0-31195 GCA_038243395.1 Flavobacteriales bacterium
CCTAGTGTTTGCCCATCGGCGTCAACCAAAACCCACTGCTTATCCACAGTAGCTTTGTTAGCCGATATCGTTTTGTAGCTTAATGTATTCACACTAATTAATTTTTATTTGTCACGTTGTTGGCGTGACGAGTTAAACATTCCTCTCTTAAAAAGAGTTTGCAAATTTACGATAATCTATGTGATTACCAAATAGTATGATACGAATTTTGTTGATAAAATTAGGAGGGATTGGATTTGCTTAATTTGGGATTTGTACCTGAAAGGTAATTGACGGTTAAAGTTGGTTTAATCTGTCCTAAACCTTTATGAATGATAACGTTGCTTATTTTGGTTTCGTTAGGACGTAATGGTGCGTTTGTATTGGGTTATTTGAATGGGAATAGCGTCTTAGAGGTCGACTTATTAACATTATAAAGTAAATAAATAAGGAGTTTTCGAATTTAGGTTTGAAGATGTTTACTATTATATTGAGTATTATTTGGGCGTTTCCCTGCGGGTCAGGCTATTCGTTTCAAGTCCTCGCTCCCCCGAAAAAAATCGGGGTCGCTGTGGGCTTTCCACTGCTATCCTTAACGCAGAATGTGCAAGAGGATGAAATTTGACTTTAGACTAAATTATTCAGTCAAGCACCCAGTGAAATCTAACGTTCCGTATTTCAAAATTTGACTTTTAACGCTTCCTTTGATTTCTCCATAGTTTATATTGCAAAGCTTTTAAAATATAACGACTATTTTGATAAAAATCAAACGTTGTTTTAAGCTAAAAAAAAAACCGCCATATTTGACGGTCTTCCTAAAATAATAATAATAGCACCTAAACAATAAACACTCCTCCAATTGCGAGAACCTCGTCCATAGTTAAAGGTTCGTCAAATGCTTCTGTTACTGCATCATCTCCCCCAAAACTACCAAACATTCCGGCTAAATTAACGCCTCCTTGTGTGGTGTTCGATTCAGGAGTTGCACCGCCGTAAATACCGGCAAAGTCTGCCGGCAGTGTATTTTGTGATTTTGTAATCCATCCTTTTTCGTCGCGCATACGTCTTACTTGAGCCGCATGACGTGCTTCCACCGAATGGATTTGCAAGGCGTACTGTAATAAGTCATTATCATTGGCCAGTGCACCTGCCTGTCCTTTATAGGCTCTTACCCCAGTATCCTCAAATCCTTGGGCCAAAGCTAGAAAAGTTGGATAGTCATTAAATGGATCTAAGTTTAAACCTCCTGGAGCCCCGGTAAAATCGAAAGTCGGTTCCTCTATCGCAGCATCTCCCAAAGCGGCTTTTAAAAACTCCACGTGGGCATCTTCATGTTTTGAAATGGTCGCAAAAACAGTCTGGTCAGCGGCAGGAATTAGCCCTGAGGCATCCAGACCTTGTCTATAAAAACTGCGCTCTAAATACTCAAGCGTCAAGGCAAAATTAAGAACGTCCGTATTGCTCGCTATACCTTCTCCACCAAACATGGCAGCCGTGGCAGCTTTTGATTTTGAACTCGTAGCCGCCAATCCAAACGGAATGGATGCCAAAGCAACACTTGTACCTAGTTTTTTAAAATGATCAAAGGAGTCTCTTCGGGAACCAGCTTTGCTTAAGCGGTCTTTGTCAGAGAGCATATCTAAAATTTTTATGAAATTCATAGTTGTATATTTTTAAGTTAGAAACTGATTAAGCTGTTGGTAAGTTTTTTGCAGTGAATTTGGTCACGATAAATCCTGTCGCTTCAACTTCCGCTAAAACCTCAGCAGGTTCTGCCGCTTTATCAAATGCTTTCGCTGTTCCGCCGAGTCCAATTAAAATATCATCGCCGGCAAAATCTTGCGATCCAGGATTCAACAAGTCTCTAATTGCGGAGGCGTGGCGTGCTTCAACCGAAACAATTTTGCCGGCCAAAGTTAAATAAGCCATCCCAGCGGCATCCTTTGCATCAATCAATTTTCCAGCGCCATTATAGGCTTTTACACCGGTGTCTTCCAATACTTTCGATGTGCCCAGTACCGAAGCTCTACTGCTAAAGTCCACGCTAGAGAAATCAAACTCTAATTTTGGAACAATGTCTTTTGGCGCTACCGCAGTGATCGCAGTTTTAAAAAACTCTCTGTGGATGACCTCATGATTGTAAACATCTTCAAGTATTTTCTTTTCCTTGGCCGGTGCACTAGCCCAATAAGAACCATCCAATACTTTCGTATAGAACGCGGCTTCGAGTTGCTCCAAAGCATAAGCGTAATTCAAAATTCCTAAATTTCCCGATCCAAGATCAAAAACTCCAGGCTCTGGTTCCATAAAACCATCGTCGTCATCGCTACAAGCCATCATTAAACCAGAACCTATAACAACCATCCCGCTCAATTTCAAAAATTGGCGACGTTTGTTAAAACCTCCTTGCTCATCTTGCTCTTTTAAAAGTTCGTTTTTCATATGTATAGTATTTAAGTTAAATAAAAATTCTCTTTGAAATGTATTTAGAAGTACTTACGGAAGAAAAGTAAAGCCGGTTTTAAAAAAAGCGCGGTTTTTTATTAAAACTTAAATTCTAGATTAAGTCATCGAAAATACATATCTAAAAGTAAGAGGTTGATTGTGAGAATAGTATTGTATATACGATTTGTGTTATCTCGTATGATTATTTTTTTTAATCTGAATAAGTAAATACGGAGTAGTATATAAATGGGCATTTGGAAGCAGGGATAGTTATTAATATTTCCGAATGTAGCTTTTTATGTTTTTTGGAGTTCTTTAATTATAGATTACATAAGAACTCATCATGTTCTAGATTTTACATTCTAGTTTTACTAATACAATCTTTTTTATAGACTTTGTTGATTTGGACGTTCCCAGCGGGTCGGGCCTGCCTTCCGGACAGGCAAGCTTTTCGTCGCAATCTTTTTGTGTGATTCCTGAGTGATGCTCTCAAAGGGATTGTACCGAAAGAAGCATGCAAAGGATTTTACTGCAATCTCTATGGCGAAGACGTAATCACGATTTTAGTGACAAAAGAAGGAAATTTAGGAAAAATAAATTCACGTGTAATGTTTTGAATTTACTAATTGTTAAGAATGAATATAGCTCTTAGTTAGAGTAGGGTAGTTTGATTAATAAATTGCTACAATATGAAAAACAATTAACAAAGATCAAATATGAAGTTTGATACTTCTCATAAAAGGAATGCCTGGAGGAGTTGTACGTTGTTTTGTAGATATCGATATGAAAGTTGGTTCAACAACCAGGATATTTGTCTTAAAGTATGTTTGTTGAACCTTTAATAATCTTTATGTTAATGTTTAAAGATTGATGAAGCTGTATCAAAGAATACTTGATAATATTAATAATATTATCTGACTTGGATTAACCTACAAGTTATTATTTCAAGACAATTTATAATTCTTTAGATGCAAATAATAAGCTCCTTATCAACTGTTTATAGAATTTGAGTTTATGACTTTTTTAGTGGAATAATGTTTTGCTATGAGATCCCTTGGAAGACTAAATTATGATCTATTAATAACATGTTATAAAATAATTTTAATCTATTTTATTTTACTTCCAAAACTGAGTATAGGAATCGGTTTTCATAATATCAATTTTGAAAAGTCCACTCCTATCTTTTATCAAAATCACACTGTCTAAACCTAATTCATCAAGAGCTTCCATGGTGGCTAACTCTCCTTCATCTAATTGAAGAACTTTTCTAAGTAACCAATTAGATAAGGCTTTGTTGGGATTTGTCATTAACGCTTTGGAATAGTCTTGACAAACTTTTGCGTCAAATATTTCACCAGAAGGAATTTTTAACTTAAAAACTTCATCTCTTCTCGGAAAGAAATTAGGATATTCATGATGGATAACCCTAGGTATTGGAATATACAATTCACCCAGATCTCTTTTACGACCACCAGCATTCCACTGATTAATTCCACTTTTTTCGAATATATATTTTTCGCCTCTATTAATACTGTAAAGTGGTAAAATCACATAATTTTCACCTCTGACAAGTGTGTCAGTGGCAGACTTAAATTCCGTTGTCGAAAATAGATCAAGTAATAACTTATAGGGATCATCTATAATATCAATTGGTAATCTAAATGCATTTTCAGGAATGATGAATTTTCTAAATAAAGTGCTTTTTGAGTAATTGAAAGAATAAAAGTTATTTCCATCTTCAAATTGTAAACTTGCTTTGTTTTCTTTAACTGATTGGATATTTGAGATGTCGATTTTGCTATAGTCGGTTTCAAAAAGCAATAATTCTTTGTCTCTCCTGGCAACAATATGATACAAAGATGAATCAATATTATAAACTCTATTTGCCATATCAATCCTTTCGTTTCTATATTCTGCCAATTTATTAGCGAGGTCATTACCTTTAAAGTAATTTAAGGTTCGTGAAAGACTATTAAATTCAGCAACTTTTTCTGTGCTATTATCACTTTCTGAAATGAATGTTTTCAACCCTATTCCGATAGAATTATAACTAGCATCAAATGCAGTGTCGGATCTGGATAAATTATTTGCATCAAAACTTCTACAAAAAATGTTTTCTGCGACTCTATAATTAATTAAAGGTATGGAGCTATCAGTAAAAAGACCTGAAAGTTTAGATACAGCAGCAAGTAAATTTAAATAATCACCTTTATTGTCAAGATCTATTTCTGCGAAGGATTTCATAAAACTCTTATTATTTCCTTTGCAATTCTCGCTACTAAAGTTGTAGTTACAGAATTTCCCGCTTGCATATATAACTTACTATTTGCAATATTAGGGAGTTCATAATTTTTTGGATAGCCTTGAAATGAAAAACACTCCCTAGGAGTTAGCTTTCTTATTCCATAGTCATCCTTTATCAACGGAACATTATGTCCCCCAGTTCCCATATTAGCAGTTAGAGTTGGACAAACATTACTCTTGTTTTCTCTTACATAAACTCTTCTCCACTGATAAACAGTGTCTTTTGAGGTCATGGTTTTCTCTAATTCAGGATAATATTTATGACTTATAGGATAATAATATTTATCATCTTGCTTATCATCTTCTAAGATATCATGAATCGTTTTTTTGAGTTTTATTTTTTCCGGAAACTTAAAATCGTTGAAATTTTCGACTTTATTTGGATTAAAGGCTACTATAAAAATACGCTCTCTGTTTTGAGGTACATTTGCATGAGTCATAGAATTTAGAATCTTATAAAAAACTTTATAATTTAATTTTTTTTCTAAAATTTCAATAATAGTTTCAAAGGTTTTTCCGTTATCATGAGTGACTAAATTTTTGACGTTTTCTAAAAAGACTACCTTTGGTTTATGCTTAGCAACTATTTCTTCTACATCAAAAAACAATGTTCCTCTTGTATCTGCAAAGCCCTTTCTGTTTCCAGCAATAGAAAATGCTTGACAAGGAAAACCAGCACATAAAACATCAAAATTATCAGGAATGTAACTTTTAGTTTCTTTTTTTGTAATATCACCAAAAGGAATTTCTCCAAAATTTTCTCTGTATGTTTTTTTTGCTGCTTTATCCCATTCACTTGTGTAAACACACTTGCCACCGACATTTTGTAGAGCTAATCTAAAGCCTCCAATTCCAGCAAACAAATCGATAAACTTGAATGAATAGTTCTTAGGAGTTGGAAATGGGACGTTTTCGACTTCAAAAAGTAATTGTTGCAACGCTTCTTCCTGTAGAATCTGAATATTTTCATTTTCTTTATATTCAACAAGATTTTTAAGAATTTTTAGAGCATCTTTTTTGTAGTGTTTAGAAATGCCATTGTCAATATTATGTAAATAATGAGTTAATATAGCTTTGTCTTCTGGCTCAATAAGGGTTACTTGATAGTTCTTGCCTTCAAATTCTTCAATGCTTATTATATGTTTTTTATTTATCAATTGCTTATTGTATAATTACAAAAATAGTATTATTAAAGTAATGGCAGAGAATCATTTAAGTTTTAACTCTCTATCCAATGTTTTGCTTAGAACTTAACTTATTTTAAATTCATCAATATGTTTTAAAAATTTAAAGCCAAAAAAGTTCATATTGATTACTGTTGAGGACTTTTCTATACTAGTGGGTATTAAATTATTTTTTATTACATCAGTTGAGGCTAATCCACATAATGTAAATGTTGTTTGGTCTTTTTTTATCACAAAGAATACTGGTCTTGTTATATTATCAATATTTATTAATGGTAAAGCGCCAAATTCAAAAACATGGATATCTATCAATTCATTATTCAACTCAATTTTTGGTTGAAAATCGGTTAAATCAATTTCAGTAAAATCAATTATTGGAAGATTTAAATGTTTCTGAATTGAAATCAATCCCCCTACATTCATCATCGTTTTTTCGAAAAAAGCTTGACCTTCATATCTGTCTCTTAATTGATTTAAATTATCTAGACCTAGATGGCTCATTGCCGAATTCCTAATTGAGATTTCATCATGCCTAGTGAGTCGAATTTGTGGATAAATACGCAAGAATTCACCAATATACTTTAAGAATAGCTTCATTATTGTTTTTAGTTATAGAAGGCAAATCTACAAAAACCCGATCTTTAATGTTTACTAATTTCATTCTTATTACTTCTTGATGCCACTTGCGATAAAGTCTAACTAAACTCATCATCTCGATCCCCAAAATATTCCCTAATTTTGTCTTTATGAAAACACACACACTCGCCATTGTCGGTTGCGGAAAATTGGCCCACATCATCGTCGATGCTTTATTAAAAGACTTATTACCCAACTATAAATTAATTGGCAGCTATTCTAGAACCTTTGAAAAAGCGCAAAACATTGCCAATAAAATTGATCCTTCAGAAAGAGGGTATTCCTGTAAACCTTGTCATAGTTTAGAAGAATTACTGGACCTCAAAGCAGATTATATTGTAGAAACTGCATCGCCAACAGCGTTTAAGGAATTGGCATTACCTGCCTTAAAAAAGGGATCGTCTATTGTGACTTTATCTATTGGCGCACTTGCGGATGCTGAGTTTTATGAAACCGTAAAACATACTGCTTTAGAAAATAATACCCGAGTCCATTTGGCTTCTGGTGCTATTGGTGGTTTTGATGTTATGCGAACTGTGGCTTTGATGGAAGAAAGTACCGTATCGTTTACCACCGAAAAAGGCCCAAATTCCTTGAAAAATACTGAGGTTTACGAGAATGCGTTACAAACTGAAAGACGCGAAGTCTTTAAAGGCGATGCGGTCGGTGCCATTGCACTATTTCCGACCCGTGTTAATGTGGCGGTTGCAGCAGCATTAGCTTCTGTAGGTCCTAAAAATTTAATAGTGTCTATTAACTCCGTTCCTGATTTTGTGGGCGATGATCACCGCATTGAAATCAAAAGTGAACACATCCACGCGGTTGTGGATGTGTATAGCAAAAACGCGCAAATTGCAGGATGGAGCGTTGTGAATACCTTACGAAATATCGTTTCGCCTATTGTGTTTTAGAATACTCGGTCAGGTTAGCCAGTACTTTTTCGCTCAAACGCTTAAAAGCTTGTTTCGTTCTGCCGGAGGATACTTGCAGACAATTGACGTTCGGATATTTTAAAAAGCTTGCATCACCCAATGCGATGAGCGTATCAGAATACATAACATTGTCGCCATTTTGAAGCCATTTTTCAAAAGATGCCGCATCCCAAGCTGGCGATAAGCCCGTGTTGAATAAAATTTTGCCATTGCCTAATGCTTCAAATTCGGCTTCGTGCAAGAGGATGGTGTTTTTGTTCAAACAGGTAATGATAACTTCATTTTCTGCCAACAATTCTTTTAAAGGTAAAAACCGATAGCCTTTAGCTTTGGCATCTTCTTTTTCACTCCGTGCAAAATAGCAGATGTCTGCACCAAAAAAACGCAAGGCATCGGCGACCATGCCTCCAGATTTCCCAAGACCAACAATACCTGCTTTTAATCCTGTAATTTCTCGTGGAATATCGCTCCAGGGTTGTCTAGGTTTACCGTCAGACGTTGTGCCAAAGCCGTGTAAACAACGCACCAACTCACTTATTACATATTCCACAACGCCTTCATCGCCATAATCGCGTACACCCTTAACCGTAATGCCACGAGAATTGGCATAATGAATATCCACATTGGCGCTTTCGGGAGTATATAAGGAACACGCCATTCCAATGTATTTGATGTTTGGACATTGCGCTAAGATATCACGGCCAATCGTACTTCTATGGCTTACCAAAACACCGTCAGCATTGCCAATTCGTGCTACAATTTCTGCGGCATTTGCAGGTTGATCTTCATGTAAAATGAGCGTTTCCGCAAAAGATTCTAATTTTTTATTAGCAGAAGGAATCAATTCCAAAGGCTCTATTCCAACGAGTTTCTTGAATATCATATTTTTTTGTTATTTTGAATTGTGTAAATTTTACTTTCTCTGATGGAGATTTAACTCTTATCAATTATTTTAACAAGACCATCTGCGTTAGGGATTACGAATCCAATTTTATTTTTACAGATAGGAATTCGTGATACCGCTTCGCTAAGTTGAAGTGGAAAGCCCACAGCAACTCCGATTTTTTGAGGAATTGCGAGGACTTGAAACGAAAAGCCCGACCCAAAGGGGAACGCCCAAAAACTAAAAATTAATTATCTAAAATTTTGGACACGAATTTCACAAATTCTCACCAATACTTTCGTTTCCATAAAATATGCGCGAAAATTATTTACTATAAATTTCACGAATGCAACAGACTTTCAGTTTGTTTTAAAAAACAATTAACTAAGGGTTTATAACGGACTAGGCATTATATAACACTTCGATGCTTCTACACGCACATGACAGTTAAACTCAATGAGACTCATGTAATTAATAATTTCGACCTAATTCTGCGTTAGGGATAGCAGTGGAAAGCCCACAGCTACCCTGATTTTTATCGGGGGAGCGAGGACTTGCAACGGATAGCCCGACCCTTTTCGGGTAACGCCCAAAAACTAAAAAGTATTCATCTAAAATTTTTGACACGAATTGCACGAATTTTCACAAATTCACTCGTTACCAGGAAATACGTCTTAAATTATTTACTATAAATTTCACGAATGTAACAGGCTTTCAGTCTATTTTTCAAGAATCTAATAATTCGAAAATCAATTCTTATGATTCCTGTTTATAGTTATAAACATTCTAGTCTTCATTCTTAATTCTAAAAGCGCAGCGGTGGTCGCTGAGCTCGTCGAAGTGTCTTGATTCCAGATTAATGTGCTTCCAACCAATCCTCCCCAACCCCCAAATCCACATCCAAAGGCACCGTCAAGGTATACGCACTTTCCATCTCCGTTTTTACCATTTTTTTGATGTCTTCCAATTCGGTTTTATAGACATCAAAAACCAACTCATCATGCACTTGAAGCAACATTTTGGTTTTAAATTTCCCATCTTCCAATTTCTTGTGGATGTTAATCATGGCGACTTTAATAATATCGGCCGCACTGCCTTGAATAGGAGCATTGACGGCATTACGTTCTGCGGCACCACGCACCACGGCGTTTCGGGAGTTGATATCTTTCAAATATCTGCGACGTCCTAAAACAGTTTGTACATACCCATGATCTCTGGCAAAAGCGATTTGTTCGCTGATATAATTGCGTAATTTAGGATACGTGGTGTAATAGGTGTCAATCAAATCCTTGGCTTCACCTCGTGATAAATCAGTCTGATTACTCAAACCAAATGCAGAGACGCCATAAATGATTCCGAAGTTGACGGTTTTTGCATTGCTACGTTGCTCGCGGGTCACTTCTTCCAGTGGCACACCAAAAACTTTTGAAGCGGTGGACGCGTGAATGTCCTCCCCATTCTTAAATGCATTGATCATGTTATCTTCCTCGCTCAGTGCTGCGATGATCCGCAATTCAATTTGGGAATAATCCGCTGCCAATAAGATATAATTTTCATCTCTTGGCACAAACGCCTTTCGCACTTGGCGTCCGCGTTCCGTACGGATAGGAATATTTTGAAGATTCGGATTATTGCTGCTCAAACGTCCAGTGGCAGCGACCGTCTGCATATAATCGGTGTGGACACGACCGGTGGAAGGCTCCACCTGAGTTGGTAAGGCATCCACATAGGTGCTTTTCAGTTTTGCGAGTCCGCGGTAGTCAAGAATATGTTGGATAATATCGTGATCTTTTGCTAATACGGACAAAATATCTTCGCCAGTGGCATATTGCCCGGTTTTTGTCTTCTTAGGTTTATCAACCAATTTGAGCGTGTCAAATAAAATTTCGCCCAATTGTTTTGGTGAGGCAATATTAAATTCCTGCCCCGCTTCCTTGAAAATATTAGCTTCTAAAGCTTTGATGTCATTGTCCAGTTTTTCAGAAAGAGAATTTAGGAATTTCTCATCTAGATTTATGCCTTCCAATTCCATATCGGCAAGCACACGCAAGAGCGGAATCTCAATCTCATCAAACAATTTTTGGGTATTCGCTTCGCCTAATTCTTTTTCGAAATGTTCCTTGAGCTGTAACGTGATATCGGCATCTTCAACGGCAAATGCGGTTTGCTTTTCCATAGGTATATCCCGCATCGTGAGCTGGTTTTTACCTTTTTTACCGATCAGTGCTTCAGTAGACATGGGGGTGTAATTTAGATACGTTTCTGATAAAACCTCCAAATTATGCCGCATATCCGCATTGATGAGGTAATGGGCCAACATCGTGTCAAATAACTTGCCTTTGATTTGAATGTTATATTTATGAAGCACTTTGATGTCGTACTTTAAATTCTGGCCGACTTTCTCAATAGTCTCGCTTTCAAAAAACGGACGGAGTTGCTCTATGAGTGTTTGTGCTTCGTCTTTATCTTCGGGAAATGGCATAAAAAATCCTTTTCCTATTTCCCATGAAAATGCAATCCCCACTAATTCGGCGGTTATTGGATCTAATCCATCTGTTTCTGTATCAAAGCACACGCTGGTTTGTTTCATCAAGTTCTGAAGGAACAATTTCGTGGCCATCCCACTGGCGACACTTTGGTAAAAATGGGATGCGGTTGCTGAGGTTTTTCGTGTAAAATCGGAAATTTCTCCCCCTTGAGTGCTCGCATGAGATGGCGTAGTGCCGAACAAAGAAAATTGTCCAGCGCCTGCCGATATTTCTTCTGTAGGAGTGGTCGTTGTTTGTGCTGAGTTATGGTTGTTGCCAGTTGCAACCGGGGCGTCAATAGCAAAGGTTTTAAGAAAATTATCGGTAAGCCTCCTAAATTCCAATTCCTGAAAAATGTTTGTGACCGCTTCAATGTCAGGAGCAGACATTTCAAAGTCGGTTTCACAAAACTGAACGGGCACATCGAGCATTATTGTGGCCAAGGATTTGGAGAGCATTCCCAATTCTTTGTTGGCTTCAATATTTTCTTTCATTTTTCCTTTGAGCTCATGCGTGTTGGCCAAAAGATTCTCCATGCTGCCATATTGTTTAATAAACTTTTTGGCCGTTTTTTCTCCCACGCCTGGCAATCCCGGAATATTATCAGACGCATCTCCCATCATTCCTAGGAAATCGATCACTTGCATTGGCGTTTCCACCTCAAATCTTTTTTTGACCTCTTCAATGCCCCAAGTCTCATAACCGCCACCGAATGATTTTGGTCGGTACATAAATATATTTTCGGTAACCAATTGTGCAAAATCTTTATCTGGCGTGACCATAAAAGTTTTATAGCCTTGAGCTTCCGCTTGTCTGGAGAGCGTTCCAATGACATCATCCGCTTCAAAGCCTTCTTTGACCATAATTGGAATATGCATGGCGCGAAGGATGTTTTCAATATGCGGGATGGCAGTTCGGATGCCTTCCGGAGTTTCGTCTCTATTGGCTTTGTAAGCTTCAAACATTTCTACGCGATCCACACTGCCTCCTCGGTCAAAACAGACGGCTAAATGGTCAGGACGTTCTCTTTTGATAACATCCAGCAAAGAGTTCATAAATCCCATGACAGCGGAGGTATCTTCTCCTTTAGAATTGATTTGAGGATTTTTGATCAGGGCATAATAGCCTCTGAAAATTAAGGCGTATGCATCGACTAGAAATAGGCGTTTTTGTTCGGACATTGTTCGTTTTTTTGAAGTTTATAAAATTACAAAAAACTTCAGACCTTTCAGGTTATAAAAAATTGAAAAGGTTTCTCTTTCTTGCAATCGAATGGGACCGTGGAAACAAATAGATTAACAATTGAAACCAATTTAGAATAGATTGATTAATCCCTGCTATCTGGATGAAAATTGGCAATTTATTTTAACATAAAGATTTTAAGGACGGCAATCACAAACATTTTTGCGGATTTTATGGTTGGAAAAAGAACTACCAGACAATGAACAAATTTTGAAATCATAGCGTACTTTTGACTAGTAATTCTCAGTAATATAAAATAAAATGAAGAATAAAAAATACAGCATCGCCATACATGGTGGTGC
Source organism: Flavobacteriales bacterium (assembly GCA_038243395.1). GTDB lineage: Bacteria > Bacteroidota > Bacteroidia > Flavobacteriales > Flavobacteriaceae > Gelidibacter. Next base: position 12,436 of record JBBSRC010000051.1, read on the forward strand.
AGGCACTTTGGTCAAAGGCATGATGACATCAGAGTTGGAAGCACAATATAAATCGGCTTTGAAAAATGCATTGTCAGAAGGTTATACGATTTTAGAGCAAGCTGGAACAGCTTTGGATGCCGTCGAAATTGCTGTAAAGCATCTTGAAGATTCGCCATTATTCAACGCAGGAAAAGGCTCGGTTTTTACTGCGGAAGAAACTCATGAAATGGATGCGAGTATCATGGATGGAAAAACAAGAAGTGCTGGCGCTGTGAGCCTTATCACAGGAATTAAAAACCCAATATCTTTGGCGCGCGAGGTGATGGAGAAAAGTGAACATGTGTTTTTGGCAGGAGAAGGTGCGATGCAATTTGCCAAGCAATTGGGTTACAAAGTAGAAGATGCCACTTATTTTTATGATGAATTCCGTCACAACCAATGGTTGGAAATTAAGGATACGGATAGTTTTCAATTAGACCATTCCAAAAAGAAGGACTCTAAATTCGGCACCGTTGGTGCAGTGGCTTGTGATCACAATGGAAATATTGCTGCAGCAACCTCAACCGGAGGAATGACCAATAAAAAATGGGGCCGCGTTGGTGATTCTCCGATGATTGGCGCTGGAACTTATGCCAATAATAAAACTTGTGCGGTCAGTTGTACGGGCAGCGGCGAGTATTTTATTAGAGGTGTAGTGGCTTATGATGTGTCTTGTTTGATGGAGTTTAAAGACTTATCAGTTGAAGAAGCTGCTAATGAAGTGATCCAAAAACGAGTGCTCGAAATCGGAGGCGATGGCGGATTAATTGCAATCGATGCTCAAGGAAATATTGCCATGCCGTTCAATACTGAAGGAATGTATCGCGCGAGCAAGACGTCGGGTGGGGAAGAGGTTGTTGCGATTTATAAATAGTTAGAGGGGTATTAGGGATGAGGTAGTAGGGAGTAGGAAGAGGTTTAGATAATAAGGATTAGGTAGGAGGAATTAGGTAAAAACGCGATTATTTGGTTTTGGTTCTCGCGGAGGCGTGAAGGTTCGAAGTTGATAGTTGTTAAATTATTCTCTGTGGATCTGTGTGAAACCATCACTGTTAACATCTATGCGGAAAGGCACGTCAGCGTTATATTATTATAGTACATACAAAGGCTAAGATTTGCAAAGGCGTTTCTCGTTAAGTTGAAGCTTGTTCCAATATTTATTTTCTGTGAATCTCCGTGAAACCTCCGCGTATCTCTGTGATATAATTCCTAAATAAAGTCAGCCTCAATAGGCAACACACTAACCATTCTTTCTGTAAAACAATATCTATCCCCGTTAGACAGGATATGAACGGTTAAACTTGCAATCGTCATTGGCGTTCCTACATCCAACACTTTCTCTTTGTTGTGGGAAATTCTGCTACCATCAAAAATAATGACCATCCCCGAACCTATCACAAGGCATTTCCCGTTTTTAATAATCAAACCGGTATCCTCAGCCAATCCGATGCCCAAAAGATTTGGAAATTTAGCTATCGCACCCGTAACACGTCCAAAGCGACCCCTTTGAATAAAATGAGTGTCAATAATAAGTTTTTTAACCAATCCTAAACCTTTGCCCATGGTAACGGCGCCTTTTACAAACGCTTCGACAGCAACGCCACCTGCGATCATTTCGGTAGTCATCGCCATCGCTCCAGCACTTGTGCCAGCGATAACAAATCCAATTTCATTTTTGAAGCGTTCCAACATGATTTTGTGGATAGTCGTGCCTCCAATTTTATTGGTAATTTTTGACTGGTCGCCACCAGAAAACATGATGCAGCTGGCGGCTTTTATCAAATCGATAGATCTCTGCTTTTCTGCGTCTTCCCTGCTTCTAATGTCTAAAACAGTCACATCCTCGCAACCTAGGGCCTTAAAGGCAGATAGGTAATTTTCGCCCACTTCAATTGGAATACTTGATGCTGTCGGTATTACAACGATTTTGGCTTCTTTGCCACCTGCTTGTTGTTTTACGTGATACAAAATACCCTCATCAATAAACTCAAGTGTGTGTTTTTCGCTTTCATTTTTCCCCTTATCTTCATTTCCACCAATGGGAATCAACGTTCCTTTTACCATCATTTTAATTCCTTCTAATTAGCAATTTGTAAAATTAAACTTAATTAATAGAAATTAATTCTATATTTATAAAATGTCAAAAAACCAACCCTTTTGGAAACGCTAAGAGTCTGAGTTGTTTTTGGCATTTTGATTTTTTTAGAGACTATCTACAATAAGATAGTGCATCAGTTTGTTAACCAAAATCCTGAGTTTTTATGAAGATACGCGAAATTAACGCGATGAGAGGTCCAAATTATTGGTCCGTTCGGCGTCACAAATTGGTAGTTATGGTGCTCGACCTTGAAGAAATGGAGGAGCGACCATCCAATAAGATTGAGGGATTTAGAGAGCGCTTGGAAGTCATGTTTCCAACAATGTATGAGCATCGTTGCTCGGTTGGGACCGCTGGTGGGTTTTTCCAACGTGTGGAAGAGGGAACTTGGATGGGCCATATTATTGAGCACATTGCGTTGGAAGTTCAAACATTGGCAGGAATGGACGTCGGTTTTGGGCGTACCCGTGGTTATGGGGAAATTGGCGTTTACAATGTCGTTTTTGCATATATGGAGGAATCTGTAGGAAGATATGCGGCACAAGTTTCCGTTGCTATTTGTGAAGCCTTGATTGAAGGGAGGCCGTATGATCTGACCGACGATATCCAAAAGATGCGCGAATTGCGCGAAGCAGAGCGTTTAGGACCAAGTACGGGGTCTATTGTGGAAGAAGCGGCTTCACGCGGAATTCCTTGGATGCGTTTAAATAAATATTCTTTATGTCAATTGGGTTACGGGGCCAATCAGAAACGAATTCAGGCTACCGTTACGAGTGAGACCAGTAGTATTGGTGTGGAATTGGCTTGTGATAAAGAGGATACCAAATTCCTTTTGGAGCAAGCAGAAGTACAAACTCCTAGAGGTAATATTATTCGAAATGAAATTAATGTTGAAGACGCTTGTAATTATGTTGGTTTTCCATTAGTTGTAAAACCTGTAGATGGCAATCATGGGCGTGGGATTACAGTTAATATTCAAAATCATGAAGATGCGTTAGTTGCTTACAGGGTAGCTAAAGAAAGCTCTAAGAATGGTGCAGTTATTGTCGAGAAATACATAGTAGGAGAGGATTACCGCTTGTTGGTTATCAATAATATTTTAGTGGCGGCAGCCAAACGAACCCCTGCGCATGTGGTGGGCAATGGAACTTCTTCCGTCCAAGAATTAATTGATGCCGTTAATAAAGATCCACGTCGTGGCTATGGACATGAAAATGTATTGACACAAATTACGGTAAATGATTTAACCTTAGGTCTGATTTCAGCGAGTGGCTATACCTTGGATTCCATTTTAAAGAAGGATGAACGATTAATATTAAAAGACACTGCCAACTTAAGTACAGGCGGCACTGCTGAGGATGTGACGGATATCGTGCACCCTGCAAACGTATTTATGGCCGAGCGTATTTCTAAAATCATTGATTTGGATATTTGTGGCATTGACGTGATGACTACGGATATTAGCAAGCCTCTTGAAGATACTGGCGGCGCAGTTTTGGAAGTCAATGCCGGTCCTGGATTCAGAATGCACTTGGCACCTACTTCTGGATTGCCGCGTAACGTTGCCGCCCATGTGATTGATAAACTATTTCCGCAAGGTGCCAATAGTAGAATTCCTATTGTTGCGGTAACTGGTACCAACGGAAAAACCACTACGACCAGACTTATTGCGCATATGGCCAAAATGAAAGGCTTTAAAGTTGGCTATACCACTAGTGATGGAATCTATATCCAAAACCGATTGCTGATGACCGGCGATTGTACGGGTCCCGCTAGTGCTGAATTTGTATTAAAAGATCCTACAGTCGATTTTGCAGTTTTAGAAAGTGCCCGAGGTGGACTTTTAAGGGCCGGACTGGGATTCCATAATTGCGATATCGGGATTGTTACCAATGTAGCTGCTGATCATCTCGGTTTAAAGGGCATCCATACCATTGAGCAACTTGCTAAAGTTAAAGGAGTAATTCCTGAGACAGTTTTTCCAAATGGCTATGCTATTCTAAATGCGGATGATGATTTGGTATATGAAATGCGACGAACCGTAAACTGTAACGTTGCACTTTTTTCGATGGATGAAAACAATCCGCGAATTAAGGCAATGCAAAAATTAGGAGGACTGACCGCAGTATATGAAAATGGATTCATAACGGTTTGCAGAGGAGAATGGAAAATGCGCATCATCAAAGCCATTAATGTACCCTTAACTTATGGAGGTCGCGCTGCTTTCATGATCCAAAACGTTCTTCCTGCAGTTCTTACCGCATATATCAAACGCTTTACTATTGATGAGATGAAAGTAGCATTAGAAACTTTTATTCCTTCACCAGCGCAAACTCCAGGGCGTCTCAATTTGTTCCAGTTCAAAGATTTTCAAGTATTGCTCGATTATGCACATAACCCTGCTGGCATGCGTGCACTGCAAAAGTTTATTGAAAATATTAGTGCGAGTGTAAAAGTTGGAATTATTGCCGGCGTTGGCGACAGGCGTGAGGAAGACACGAACGAAATAGGGAGCATCGCCGCCGATATGTTTGATGAAATCATCATCCGTCAGGACAAAAACCTAAGAGGCCGTTCAGATACGGAACTGATAAAACTGTTGGATGATGGCATAAAAATGAGAGACCCAAATAAAAAGACAACCATTATTCCAAATGAAAAGGAGGCTGCTACTTTTGCCATTATGAATGCGAAAAAGGATGCGTTGATTGTTATTTGTAGTGATGTTGTTCCGGATGCGCTAGAACTTGTGCAAAAGTTAAAAGAGGAGGAAGCGAATAAACTTTATGAATTTTCTACAAAGGATATTCCAAATAAATAAAAAAAATCGAGGCACTTCTTAATTGAAATGCCTCGATTTATTTATAGGGATGAAGGTTTTTTAATACCTAATATTAGCAAGTTCTCACTTCTTTAACCTTGATTTGCAGACTTTTTCTGTAAGCTTTAATGCTGATAAGATCAATGCTTTTCTTATAACTTAAATTGGTCACTTCAGATTTAGTATAAACGAAGGACGTATTTTGATCTTCTGTTTCTAATTGTGTAGCAAGCAGGTTAAATGTAATTATTTCATTCTTTTTTTCGGAATTGTCAGAAGCCTTTTGACCAAAAGTTAATACTGGAAAAGTGATCAAAATGATGAGGGATAAAATAGTTTTCATGATAGAAATAGAATGTTGAGTTACAATGACATATCAAAGAAACAACACAACTGCAATCAAAAAGAATAAATTAGATATAGAACATCGATAAACGGTTAATATGAATTGTAACTCAAAAAATACCGATGAAATACTCAAAGACGGCGTTTGTCCCAATAGATACGCCGGCGGTCATTGACGTTATTTACAGGTGTTTAGTTCCATGAGTTGTTAGGTCGATAAACGGTAAATCAGGTTTGATTGGCAACACTTCTAATATTAAGAGAATTAAAAAACTTGGGACGTATAAGTATTTCCGTAAGGCTTATAAATCAAAAGAATATAAAGCTTTTAGCCACCAATGTAAGACTGTTTTTAAGCGACTGCGACTGCGACTGAAGACTGACAACTACCAACTGAAGACCTAAACCCGCCTACTGTACACCAATTTCATCCACAAATATCCAGCTCTTTCCGTAAGACTTATAACCGGAATGCCAATTGGGAAGTCTGTCCAATTTTTTAGCGACAATCTTGACGTATTTTGCGTTTTTATCTTTTAAATCGAAAGAGACTATCTTGATTTTTACGTCATCGGAACGGGTGGTAGCGTTTGTGTTTTGTTTTCCAATCAACTGAAAGTTATGATTGTCGTTTGAAATATAACAGAATACTTCGGTCGGATAAAAAATGAAAGAGCGTTGGTCCTGCAAAAAGTTAACAGTAACGGAGCTAATGGCCTGTTCTTCGCCTAAATCAACTATAGCTATAACGTCATTGTCTTCGTAGCCTTGCCAGGAGCCCGATCTAAAGTCTTTCGAACCTTTAATGCCATCGATTAATGCATTAGGTCCGCCGCCATTGTATTGATTGGAATGTGTGGTTTTAAGTTGTAGTGTTCTATTTGGATTTATTTTGAAAAATTCGGTGGCTATGGTAGCGCTTTTAACATCATCGTGTTCTGAATACACTTTTAATATTGAAGGTTCAGAAATGATAAACGGTTTGTCATATTGGATATAAGTTGAATCGTTTAAGGTGTAAAAAATAGCCGTTTCTTTTTGGGCGTTTTCCAAAACCACTTCCGTTTCGCCTTTAAATGCGATGTCTCCTTTTGCTATATAAGGCGCTGGTACAATTTTAAAGTTATCAATGGATGTCGTTGGTGCCTCATCCTCATCGGTAGCCCAGTCAGAAGGTGAATCAGTCATGAAAAACTCTAAAATTCCCCCCGACAGAATATCTTTTGATGAGATATAACTTTGTTTCAATTTGGATCCGTTGAGTCTTACGTAATCAATGTATTTGTTTTCATTAGAAAGGTCGAAGGCTTTGATGGTAAAATTGTTTCCGTTTTCTAAATTGATCGTCGCCTTGTCAAATAATGGAGTTCCAATAATGTATTGATCAGCCCCTGGTGTTACCGGATAAAATCCCATGGCTGAAAACACGTACCAAGCACTCATTTGTCCGCAGTCTTCATTCCCAGCAATCCCGTCGGGCTCATTTTTATAGAGCTCGGTCAAGATCTGATGAACTTTCTCCTGTGTTTTAAAAGGTTTATTGACAAAATTATAGAGATAAGCCATGTGATGACTTGGCTCATTGCCATGTGCATATTGACCGATGAGTCCGGTAATATCTTGCATGTCGCGTCCTGCAGTTTTACTTTCAGCGGTAAACAAGGTGTCCAATTGTGCCTCTAGCACTTCCTTGCCGCCCAATAAGTCTATAAAGCCAGAAACATCCTGAGGGACATAAAAACTGTATTGCCACGCATTGGCTTCGGTGTAGTTAAAATTAACTTCGTAAGGATCAAAAGGAGCAAACCACTTATTGCGGGTACGGCCTCTCATGAATTTGGTTTCCGGATCAAAAACGTTCTTGTAATTTTGGGCACGTTTTATATAGGTCTCGTAATCGTCGTCTTTTTTTAGCGCAAAGGCCATTTTAGCAATAGTCCAATCGTCAAAAGCATATTCCAGGGTTTTTGATACCGATTCACCTTCTTCCTCAACTGGAATAAAACCAAATTCCTTATACGACTTTAATCCTAAATGATCTTGATTGGCCGAATGTTTCATGGCCTTAAAAGCCTTTTCAGCATCAAAACCTTTAATCCCTTTCAAGTAAGCATCAGCAATAACCGGGACGGCGTGGTAACCTATCATGGTGCCCGTATAATTGGCGCTTAAATCCCACATAGGTAAAATGCCACCTTCGTCATATTTTGCAATCAAAGTGTTGACAAAATCGCTCGTGCGTTTGCGTTCGATAAGTGTGTATAATGGATGCGCCGCTCGATACGTATCCCAAAGTGAGAACACCGTATAATATTTAAAATCGTTGGTTTTATGGATTTTCAGGTCCATACCTCTATAACGTCCGTCCACATCCTGATAGAGATTTGGAGCAATCATAGTATGGTATAGTGCGGTATAAAAAATGGTTTTCTGGTCTTGGTTATCATCTTCAATGACGATCTTTTCCAACTGTTTTTCCCAAACGGTTTGAGCGTTTTCTTTGACCTCGTCGAAGGTTTTAGTGCCTATTTCTGCTTCCAGATTTTTCTTAGCACCTTCTTCATCTACTGCGCTGATACCAATTTTGACGTAAACTGGTTCGTTTTTAGGATTGTCAAATTGGAAGACCGCTTTTTTATTGGTCAGTCGCTGTTTCGATGCAATTAAATCGACCGATAAAGGATGCGAAAACTTAATATAGTAAAACAGTTTTTGATTGGCAGCCCACGATTTGGAATGGCGATAGCCCGTAATCTCAGTCCGTGATGCTTGTTTTATTTTTGATGCTAATAACTGATCGCGATGCTCTAAGTCCAGTACGATAATTTGATTTTTGGCCGTTGGGAACTGGTATTTATGAATGCCACTGCGTTCAGAAACTGTCAATTCAACGTTAATATCGGTATCTTCCAAATGCACTTGATAATACCCAGGTTCAGCTTTTTCTTTGTCATGGGAGAATTTCGAGCGGTAGCCTTTTTTGCCGTTACTTCCATTGTTATAGACAACGTCATTGGTTGGCATGAGTAAGATGTCACAATAATCGCTCACACCTGTCCCGCTGAGGTGTGTGTGCGTAAAGCCGTAAATATATTCATCGCTATAGTGATAGCCAGAAGCGCCATCCCAACCTTCAAGCCGTGTGTCAGGACTTAATTGCATCATTCCAAAAGGCATCGTCGCTCCTGGATAGGTATGACCATGACCACCTGTGCCAATAAAAGGATTGACCAAGGACACCAAAGCCTTATCTTTTATTGCAGGGGTTGTTTCAGGACGGTCAGAGCACCCTGTCAACAGAAGGAATGCCGTTATTACTGAGAGAAAAGACTTCATCAAAAGCGGGATTGGAATAGGAGGCGAAATATACTAAATCTTAAGGGACGGTTAAATTTTATAGCAACATTTTAATAACAGTTTAAATCATTTACCTTTGAATAAAACTGCACCTATGATGCGATGGCTTCTCTTCACAATTTTTTTTATTCTTATAACCCTATATGGATTTCAAGCCATTAGAACAATTACAAAAAGTATTTGGGTTCATTACGCATTTGTTGCACTTGCAGTTGTTATTGCCGGAAACTTAATCATTCAGTTTGCGGTTGGGTCTGGAGGACGTGTCCTTTCGCCATCCAAAAGCTATGCCTTCGGATATATTTTAGCCTTTTTATTTTTTAATGCCGTTCTAATTCTTTTTTTGTTTGGAGAGGATATTGTGCGCGCTTTTTCAGGTTTGTATTCCAAGTTTTTTACCTCAAAAGAATCGTTTCATATGCCTTCACGCCGAAAGTTTGTCAGCGCAATTGCCATTGGAGCAGCAGCTATACCGTTTGCTTCTTTGATTTATGGCATGTACAAAGGAAAGTATAACTATAAGGTAATTAAGCATACGTTGCATTTTGAGGATTTACCTGAAGCGTTTGACGGGTATAGGATTACACATATCAGTGATATCCATACCGGAAGCTTTGACAACCGACCTGAAATAGAGCATGCCGTTAATATGGTAAAGGATCAAAAATCGGATATGATTTTATTTACTGGAGATCTCGTCAATAATAAAAGCACAGAATTATTGCCTTGGAAAGATTTGTTTGCAGAGTTAAAGGCGGATGACGGGGTGTATTCAGTATTGGGAAATCATGATTATGGGGATTATATTGATTGGAACTCTTCAGCAGAAAAGGAACAGAACCTTGAAGAATTGAAACAACTCCAAAAAGATATGGGCTATGATTTGTTGCTGAATGAAAATCGATTTATTGAACGCAATGGCCAGCGTCTTGCGTTATTGGGTGTTGAAAACTGGGGTAAAGGTGGGTTTAAAAAAGCTGGGGATTTAAAAAAAGCAGCAGAAGGCGTGCGTCCTGAAGATTTTAAAATATTGATGAGCCACGACCCGAGTCATTGGGACGAAGTGGTCATTAACGATGAATATCACTACCATTTAACCTTAAGTGGTCATACGCATGGAATGCAATTTGGTATTGAAATCCCTGGATGGATTAAATGGAGTCCCATAAAATACCGTTACAAACATTGGGCGGGGGTTTATAAAGAAAAAGACCAATATATCAATGTGAATAGAGGTTTTGGCTATTTGGGCTATCCTGGTCGTGTGGGAATTTGGCCAGAAATAACCGTGATTGAACTTAAGAAAGGAACTAAAAAAACGGTGGCATAAAGTTCTTATTTATGATGGATAAGCTATTTAATTATGTTTTAGGTTAATAAAAAAATAATAAGTAGGTTTGTAGTAACACATTTGATCTAAACATTAAAATGTATGTCAAAATTTGGAGAAATCATAGATGTCGATATTCCCGTTTTGTTGGATTTCTTTACAGAATGGAATGAACAATCTACTGCAATGCATCCTGTGTTAAGAGATGTAGCTGCTGCCCTTGGAGACAAGGCAAAAGTAATCAAAATTGATGTTGATAAAAATAAGGAATTGGCCGAGGCACTTCGCGTTAAGGGCCTACCCACACTTATCATCTATAAAGGCGGCGAAATGAAATGGCGCCACAGTGGGGAGCAAGATGCCGATACACTTATCGGGATTCTACAAGAATATATTTAGAAAGCACAAGAAACTGCGACGAGCTCAGCAACCATCGCTTTGCATTTAGAATAAAGAATCAAGACTTAATTTTGAAAAGCTTTAAGCTTTGGATTACAATTCAAATTCATAATGATTTACTTGGTTGCGATATTCGAAAACTCACTTAAAAGAAGGATGATTAGAGAGACGACATTAGTGTTTTATGAACTTGTCTGAGCTGTAGTTGGACAGATTTAAAATTTAATACTTTTAAACTCATAGCCTTGTTCACTAAAATGCTCTAATGTTTTAACCAAGGCATATTTCATGCGTGGCGAGGCTTTAAGACTATCATGAAAAACAACGATACTTCCTGATCCTGCATAATTAACCACATTTTTTGCGCATTCTTCCTCTGATAAAGAATCTTTCCAATCAAAGGCCAAAATATCCCACATAATAATTTGATATCCGAGATGAAGTAATTGTCTTCCTTGACTCTGTTTGATTTTACCGTAAGGCGGTCTGAAAAGTTTAGAAATCTGAGTTACCTGTGATGGGTTTATGTCAATCTTCTCACTCTGAACGCTGCACTCCGAATTGATAACTTTATCCGTTTTTAAAACGTCTTTTACATAGACATTCGTATTGGTTGTCCAACCGTTCAAATGTTGAAACGTATGATTCCCAATAGCATGACCATCTTTAATTATGTCCTTAAAAATCTGGGGGTGTTTTTCAATATTGTCGCCAATGCAAAAAAAAGTTGCCTTTGCGTTGTAGGATTTTAACAGGTTTAAAGTCCAGTGAGTAATCTCTGGAGTTGGACCATCATCAAAGGTTAAATAGATCGCTTTTTGATCATTCGGCATATTCCAAACGTACTTCGGGAATATGCCTTTGATCAGTTTTGGTGTTTTTACAGGGATGAGGTTCACAAAGAATTAGTCGAATTGAATGAGTTTGTCAATTGAATCCTTTACCATTTCACGTTCGTCACGAGGTGCCTCACGTTTGGGTTCATCGCCCATAAAATGTTTGAACAACTGCAAGAAATTATTGAATTTCTCAGTTTCTTCCATCGCAAATTCTTTATCGTTATAAACCACGACAATATCTACTAAACTACGGTATCGTTCGATGTCCGTTACTATTTCATCTAAGTAACGTGTTTGGTTTTCTAAGGAGAGTTCGCTGTAATAGGTCAAGCTCTCTTGATATTTTTTGGTTACGTCTTTGTAAACTTTTCTAGCTTTTTCAATGCTGCCTACTTCATAGTATACACTAATGTATGGTTCCAACAAGGTGTAGTACCCAAAATCATCTACCGGCATTTTAGCCATGGCCAAGTCTGCGATTTTCTCAGCTTTTTTAGGTTGCTCCTCATTGACCAATTGTTCCATTAGTCGGGCCAAATTCCCTCTGTAAGTAATGCCGTTTTTACGAGTTTCGACATCGTGATAAATGTCAGGACTGCCACTATTTCCCCATTCCCACGACATCACTTGGTCATACATCAGTTCGCTGTCCACACGGCCCATGTCAAACGGATTTGCTTTGTCCACTGGGGTTTTAATCGGCACCAATTTATAAACCAGGCCATCCAATTGTAAATAATCCTTCATCCAGATATAATCATCATCTCCAAAACTGCCTCCGGTAAAATAAATTGGACGCTCCCAATTGTTGTTGGCAATGATATCCAACATCAGTAATCGGTTTTTATATAAAGCGCTTCCTTTGATTTGAATGACAATATCGTCCACAATCTTATCCGCGTCTTTTTCTTTGACGATCCCATGTTTCAAAACAGAACCTTTGTCTACAGGAATTCTGACAAATTTTGTTGGATAATAATTCGAATTCAACATGCTTGGAGGATAACCAGCAATGTCCCTACCTTCTTGCTGCAAAGCATATTTGAGTTTTGTTCTTGGATTGTCACTACTCACAAAATCCATGAAATCCTTTATACTTAAGGTGTCTTTGGTAATCTCTTTCTCAACAATATAATCCCGTGTACCGTACCGATATTGCGCATGTGTCAATTGTGAAGGAATAGGATCACTATCATAAGCTTTACGTTTCATTTGGTCAATATACCAATCTGTTTGAAAGAGGCTTGTATTGACAACTCTTACATCTCTTCTTATGCCTTCAATTTCTTGAGCATACCACAATGGGAACGTGTCATTATCTCCAATAGTAAACAGGATAGCATTGGGCGCACAGGATTCCAGATATTTAATGGCCATGGCATGTGCTGTTTTTCTACCCGAACGGTCATGATCATCCCAGTTGTTAGCCGCCAATATTCCCGGAACTAAAACTAAGCATGCCAAAGTAATAGCATGCGGGAGAAATTTTGAAGCAGTGTATTTCCGAAGGGCATCAAAAATGGCATAAACGCCAAAGCCAATCCAAATGGCAAATACGTAAAATGATCCCACGACAGAATAGTCACGTTCTCGCGGTTCAAATGGACGCACGTTCGTATAGAATTGAATCGCTAATCCTGTAAGCAGGAAAAACACTAACAAGGTCCAGAACATTTTTTTGTCCCTTCCTATCAAAAACAGGAAGCCAACCAATCCTAAAATAAGAGGTAGAAAATAATAGGTGTTGCGCGCTTTGTTGTTTTTAACGTCACTTGGTAAATTGTCTTGAGACATATTAAGGTGCCAAGCATCAATTGGGTTGATGCCACTAATCCAGTTGCCGTTTAAGTCGTCATATTTTCCTTGAATGTCATTTTGACGTCCCACGAAATTCCACATAAAATAGCGCCAGTACATATAGCCAAATTGGTATTCCAACATGTAGCCAATGTTTTGGACGAGTGACGGTTTTTCTATATCAAGGTATTGTCCAAATTGTTTAAGGAATTTGTTATAATCACTATAGTCCACTTGCCCTTCCCTGACGTTAGCTCTAAAACTAGCGACCATATCTGTGACTTGAGCCTCCATTTGATATTCCCGTTTGACTTTGAAGTCTAACAAGCCAGTAAACATCATATAGTTCTCAGCATTGTCACTGCTCCACATTCTAGGTAAAATGGCAGCTTGCTCGGAGTTGAAATTTTGTTTCGCGTTTTTGTAGTCGTTGACAATGACGTATTTTCCTGCTTCTAAATCTTTTTCATAATTAGGTTTGTCGTCCACATAAGGTTGATTTTCATCAAGACCTGTGTATTGTTCCGTGAATAACGGACCGTAAAACAAGTGCGTTTCAGGATATTGTTCCAAATTGTAATAGGCCAAAAGTTCGCGTGCATCGGAAGGATCGTTTTCGTTGACGACCACATTAGCATTTGCTCTAATAGGCAGCATTAGCCAACAGGAGAAGCCAATAAAAATAAACATTAAACAAAGCACCAGGGTGTTTGCAATATGTTTTTGATGATCGCGTGTGTATTTTAAACCGAAATAGAACGCAGCCACTACAATGAGGAATGCGATGATCGTTCCGGAGTTAAATGGCATGCCAAGGCTATTCACAAAGAATATTTCTGAAGCACTAAATATTTTCAGTGCATTGGGTAGCAATAATTTAAAAATAAACAATAAAATGGCTGCAGAGATGACATTCGCCACAATAAAATTAGTGACGGTTACTGTTTTATAATTCTTAAAGAAGTAAATCAAGCCTATTGCAGGAATGGTCAACAATCCCATAAAATGCACCCCAAATGATAATCCAATTACAAAAGCAATTAAAATCAACCAGCGGTTACCTCTTGATTGATCCATATCTTGTTCCCAGCGTAAAGCCAACCAAAACATCACGGCCATAATTAAGGTGGCCATGGCATAAACTTCAGTTTCGACGGCATTGAACCAAAAGGAGTCCGTAAACGTAAATGCTAAACTACCTACAAGTCCGCTACCAAGAATGGCGATTTTTTTAGAATGAGTAAATTCCTCCTCGGTTTTTACCAGTTTTTTAAGGAGTAAAGTGATGGTCCAAAACATGAATAAAATAGTGAAAGCACTTGCCGCACCACTCATCATATTCAACATCGCACCAATTTGTGCAGGCTCTAAAGCAAACATGGAGAAGAAGGCACCAAGCATTTGAAATAATGGAGCTCCTGGCGGATGTCCTACTTGAAGTTTTGCCGAAGTCAATATATATTCCCCTGCATCCCAAAAACTAACAGTCGGTTCAATGGTAAGAGCGTAAACAGCGAATGCAATTGCAAAGGCAAACCAACCTAAAATGGTATTCCATTTTTTGAAGTTGAAATGATTCATAGAGTTATTGTTGAATTAGAGTGGCGAATTTAGTAATAATAATATAAGGCCTGAAAATTTTTAAGTAAACGTTAAGGATTTTGAAAAGGAATTGAATCTTCTGAGCGCTCATTATCAAGGGAAAAGCGTTGTGAAAAATAAATAATGTTTTATTTCCCGTTTTTCTTCGCAAAATATTTGCAAAAATAGAAGTTTGTAGTAAATTTGCATCCTCAATTAGAGATTGGCCTATGGTGTAACTGGCAACACGTCTGGTTTTGGTCCAGAAGAGTCTAGGTTCGAGCCCTAGTAGGCCAACAAAAGTTGAAATCCCGATTATGAAAATAGTCGGGATTTTTTTTTCAAAGGATATGCCTGCTAGGGCGAGAAGTTTATGCTGAGCGTAGTCGAAGTAAGCCCTAGTAGGCCAACAAAAGTTGAAATCCCGATTATGAAAATAGTCGGGATTTTTTTTTCAAGGGATATGCCTGATTAGGTGAATCTCGAAGCTTCGGGATATGCTGAGCGCAATTGAAGTAAGCCCCAGCCCGTTCGGAAAGCCACGTTTAAGCGACCAATTAGGCCAACAAGAATTGAAATCCAGATTATGAAAATAATCAGGATTTTTGTTTTATAACAATAGCAAAGCGCTAAAAATTGAATTTAACAATTAAAAAAAAGTGAAATGAAACAAATAATGATCTTAATCATGGCAGTTTTTTTGACGGCATGTAATGATAACATCACTAAAGCGAATGAAAACTGGTCTGAAACCCCTAAAGTTGAGAATTTATACGATTATAATGTGGAAGAAAGAGTTAATGAATTGGGAATTGAATTGGTAACTCCTGAAAAATCTGTGGCAAATTATCTTCCATCTGTAAGAACAGGTAACTTGATTTTTCTTTCAGGTAAAATTCCAATAGACAAAAATGGGGACATCATAAAAGGGAAAGTTGGTGATGATGTTTCAGTTGAACAAGGTTATGCAGCTGCTCGGTCTTGTGCTGAATCACAACTTTCTGCAATAAAAGCAGAAATTGGCGATTTGAATAAGGTTGTAAGAATCGTAAAAGTGAACGGATTTGTTAGTGCAACTTCTGATTTTACAGAGTTGTCAGAAGTAGTTAACGGGTTTTCCGATTTAATGGTGGAAGTATTCGGTGAGAAAGGAAAACATGCACGGGCAGCCGTTGGAATGGCTTCTTTGCCTTTAGGAATTGTATGTGATATCGAAATGATTGTGGAAGTGCAAGATTAATTCAAGGTTTACTTTCAAACCATAACGAATTAAAAATCCCGATTTGCAATAAATCGGGATTTTTGATTTTAAGAATATTTTGTCTTAATTCTAACAGCGACCTATGATGAGCTAATAATGAGCTACGCCGAAGTAAGCGGCCTGTAATCTATAGCGAAGCGGTCTATAATCTAAATTCTCATTTGACTATATCTTAAACGTAATCACAGGTCGTTTGGCATGGTTAACCAGATCTTCGCCAATGCTCCCATTAAAGAAATGCGCAATCCCTTGTCTGCCGTGAGTGCTAATGCCGATCAAATCTGCATCAATCTCTTTAGCGAAATTTAAAACGCCAATTTCAACGCTTTCGTCATTATAGATATGTATGGTATAATCCTTAAAGTCAAAATCTTTTATAAAATCATGAATGCGTTTGTTGGCTTCTGTAGTTGAAATAAAATTATTAGCGGTATTAACCATCAACAAATACATCTTAGCGCCAAAAGACTTAGCGAATTCTGTGGCTTGCCTGTAAGTTTCCTTATTGTCTTTTTTGAAATCAGAAGCAAATACAAAGCGATCGATCGAGAATTCGGCATGGTTATTTTTGATAACCAGAACAGGGATGGTTGACGTGCGCACAACTTTTTCTGCGTTTGAGCCTACGAACATTTCCTTAAAACCTGTTGCACCATAAGATCCCATGACAATCAAATCGACATCATGCTCATGACAGGTATCAATAATGCCACTGAATGATGGATAGTTTTTCACAATGTCATGTACCTTAATGCCCTTGAGGTAATCTTGAGATAGGATGGCCTCAAATCTTTGTTGCGCTAACTTCATGAAAAACATCGCTTCAGGCAAAACGCTGGGAGTGCTCATGACATCAAAATCTTGCATTGGCAGCTCTAACATATGTAATAAATAAATTTCAGAATCGTATTTTTTTGCCAATTGAACTGCGACTTTTAGTGCGTTTTCAGCTTGTTCTGAGAAGTCTGTGGGGACTAGAATTTTTTTCATTGAAGTGTAAATTGTTTGTTAAAGTTAAATTTAATAATAAAAATCGACTTTATATGCTTTGGATAAATCAATAATTAAATTGTATATTTGCACCGCTGAATGATAAAAGAAAACATGAGGGGACAAGGGAGTCCCCTCTTTTTATACTAATAAAATGCTGAGCGAGACCACTGTTAAGACTTTGATAGCGAACGGATTGGAAGAGAGGCCAGATCTTTTTTTAATCGATTTAACCATACATCCTGATAATAAAATCAGTGTGGTTATTGATGGAGATCATGGGGTCACTGTTGAAGACTGCATGTTTATGAGTCGCGCTATTGAGAATAATTTGGATAGAGAAGATGATGATTTTTCTTTAGATGTGGCCTCTGCGGGAGCCACTTCGCCATTAGTGAACCAAAGACAGTACAAAAAAAATATTGGTAGAACCTTACAAGTCAAAACAAAATCTGAGGAGAAATTTGAAGGTGTGTTAATAGAGGTTGATGATGCAGAAGTGACTTTAGAATGGGAAACAAAAGAACCCAAGCCCGTTGGTAAAGGTAAAGTAGTGGTTAAAAAGCAGGCTGAAATTAAGTATGACGATGTTTTAGAAGCTAAAGTGATAATAAAATTTTAATTCGAAGTAGTTATGGAAAATATAGCGTTAATTGATTCTTTTTCAGAATTTAAAGACGATAAATTAATAGATCGTGTAACGTTAATGGCGATTTTAGAGGATGTCTTAAGAAATGCACTAAAGAAAAAGTATGGTGATGACGACAACTTTGATATCATTATAAATCCTGACAAAGGCGATTTAGAGATTTGGAGAAACAGAATTGTAGTGGCGGATGGCGAAGTAGAAGAACCAAATCAAGAAATAGAATTATCTGCAGCTCGTAAAATTGAACCGGATTTTGAGGTAGGTGAAGATGTTGCTGAAGCTGTAAAACTTATCGATTTAGGACGACGTTCTATTTTAGCCTTACGTCAAAATTTGATTTCTAAGATTCACGAACACGATAATACGAATATCTACAAGCAGTTTAAAGATCTTGTAGGTGAAATATATACTGCTGAAGTTCATCATATTCGTCACAGAGCCATCATTTTATTAGATGATGAAGGTAACGAGATCATCCTTCCAAAGGAAAAACAAATCCCTTCCGATTTTTTCCGTAAAGGTGAAAACGTGAAAGGAATTATTGAGAGTGTTGAGCTTAAGGGCAATAAACCAACCATCATCATGTCCAGAACAGCTGATGTATTTTTAGAAAAATTATTCGAACAAGAGATTCCTGAGGTATATGATGGATTGATTACCATTAAGAAAGTGGTAAGAATGCCAGGTGAGAAAGCGAAAGTTGCGGTTGATTCCTACGATGATAGAATTGATCCAGTTGGTGCTTGTGTTGGGATGAAAGGTTCAAGAATACATGGTATTGTAAGAGAATTGGGTAATGAAAACATTGATGTTATTAATTACACCAATAATATTCAATTGTTCATCACGCGCGCCTTAAGTCCTGCAAGAGTAACTTCTGTGAAACTTAATGAAGAAACCAAACGCGCTGAGGTACTTCTTAAACCAGAAGAAGTAAGTAAGGCAATTGGTAGAGGAGGTCACAATATCCGGTTAGCTGGGCAATTGACAGGTTATGAGATTGATGTGTTTAGAGAAGGCGCTGAAGAGGATGTGGAATTATCTGAATTCTCTGATGAGATCGAGGGCTGGGTTATTGCAGAATTCAGTAAAGCGGGATTAGATACTGCAAAGAGTATATTAGAACAAGAAGTTCAAGATTTGGTTAAAAGAACCGATTTAGAAGAAGAAACCATTTTAGATGTTATCAGAATTCTTAAGGAAGAATTTGAAGAATAACACATATTAAGTTATATTAGAAGCAATTTATGGCTGATACAATTAGATTAAATA
>JBBSRC010000052.1:0-31053 GCA_038243395.1 Flavobacteriales bacterium
TCTTCCGGACGTGGCGTCCTGTGACAGTTACACGTTGCCGGCACTGACCCATGGAAGTTACTTTACGGGATCTGGCGGAACGGGTACAGCTCTATTTTCAGGGGACCTTATCACAAGTACGCAGACGGTATATGTCTACACGGCGGCCAGTGGCACATGCAAAGATGCCGAGACCAGTTTTGTGGTAACGATCAACGCTTCGCCAACGGCAGATATTCTTCCGGACGTGGCGTCCTGTGACAGTTACACGTTGCCGGCACTGACACATGGAAGTTACTTTACGGGATCTGGCGGAACGGGTACAGCTTTATTTGCAGGGGACCTTATTACAAGTACTCAGACGGTATACGTTTACACAGCGGCCAGCGGCATATGCAAAGATGCCCAGACCAGTTTCTTGGTAACGATCAACGCTACGCCAACGGCAGATACTCTTCCGGACGTGGCGTCCTGTGACGGTTACACGTTGCCGGCACTGACTCATGGAAGATACTTTACGGGATCTGGCGGAACGGGTACAGCTCTATTTGCCGGAGACCTTATCACAAGTACTCAGACGGTATACGTTTACACAGCGGCCAGTGGCACATGCAAAGATGCCGAGACCAGTTTCTTGGTAACGGTGAACGATACGCCAATTGTTTCAATAGCACCATTCAATCCAATTTGTTTTGAAAATGGAACAATCATCTTATCGGGAGGAATGCCACTAGGAGGTGTGTATTCTGGGGTAGGCGTTAAAGCTAACGTAGATGGAACCTATAGTATTGATCCAACTTTAATTGGAGCAGGATCTAGTAGTAACATTACTTATACGTTTACCAATTCTCAGGGTTGCAGCAGTTCGGCTATGATCTCTATTTCAGTGAAAACTTGCCAAGTAGAAGCATCATGCGATACGGTCTTTGGTTATAGACCAGAAAGTGACTGTTTCATCGACAATAATTTGGGAACTGAGTTTAATAGATGGGGATGGACTACCAAAATTTCACGTGAAGGTCAATATGTGTTCGATCTTTACGGTGGTAATGGCAATGACTGTGATCCAACAGATGGTCCGGGCAAATTATATGGTAAAGCAACTGTAACCTATGTTAATGGTAAAGTTACTGTTGTTTATAATATGTTATCAGGACGTGTGTTAAATGAAGCTCACGTTTACATTGGTTGTACACCTTTCCCTATGATGAAAAAAGGTAAAAAATCAGTGCCAACGGTCGCTCCTGGACAATTCAATTTCAATCCGAAATTGGGTGGTGGTGTAAATAACTATCAGGTCGGTCCTATAAATGTAACTGGTGATTCCTTCTATATCATAATTCATGGCGGAGCATGTTCTAGTGGAGTTATCGATGGCAATAACGGTGGAACTTCATTTGCTGGCGCAACGGTCAAATGCAGTAGCAGCAGTAGTACTAGCAGCAGTAATGATATTGCTTCTGGACCAAAAGTTAAAGATCAATTGAAAATATCTCCTAATCCATTTAAATCGGATGTGAAGATTACATATCAATATGATTATGACACTTATGTGGACATTACCGTTACAGATATTCATGGCGTCGTCTATGCGACTCACAAGAATAAGAGTTATAAAAAAAATAAGACAGTTAAAGTTGATTTTGATTTATCAAAAGCTCTAGATAGAATGTTGTTTGTTAAAATTGTTACAAGCAAAGGTGTTGATTTAAAGAAAATAATTTCATCCAATTCTAAACATTAGAATTTAGATTTAACTAATTCAATAGTAATAAAGAGTGGTTTTAATAATAAGGCCACTCTTTTAATTTAATAGGTTCATAAGAATAGTTTTGTTTACCTCATGTTTTCCATCGAATGGAATAATATGCAAATCACACTGTCCGAAAAGTTCAAAAACCTTATTTCGTTCTTCGAGCAGTCTATTTTCGTCCAAGTGCTCATCATCATTGCCATATATTAAGCTCACTTTGGTCTGAGGATTTAAAAAATCAAAATCTGCAGCCACTAATTCCTTTGGAATGCCGCCAGACATGATCACAATTTGGGAGCAGACCAATTGTCTTTTTGCAACATATCTTAGAGCGACAGAAACTCCTTGTGAATAGCCTAACACGATTAAATTAAGATGTTGAGTAATATTTTCGCTACCAAAAACAGCATCAAAATAATGCATGATATTTTCTGTTTCCTTCAAGGTGTTTTCTTTCGTTAACCAACTTGCGCCAACATGTTTGAATTTAGAGGGCACATAGTATTTGCTCTGTGCTTGTGGCGCAATAATATAATTCTCCACGGGATTTAATTTGTCGAAATATCTTAAAAAATAACGACTCAAATAGCCCATGCCGTGACACACGAACCAAATATTTTTTGTGTGTTCAGATATGGTATTTAAAGTAGAATAAGAATTCGTGGTTTGGTAGGTAATTTCTTTTTCGTGTGGCGTCATGGTTTAATAATAGATAATTTATAAAGATACTGAGATAACTACAAGAATTCTAGAAACACAAAGTATCGTTAAGAATATAAAATATAAATTCCAAATTCCAAAAACTTTTAACTCTGAATTCTGAATTCTGAACCCAAAACCCCAAACCCGACCTCGCCAACTTATAACTAGTTTCGTACCTTTACATTTGATTTTCAAACTTTATTTTTTATGCAATTATCGAAAGCCCAAATTTTAGCAAAAGCAAATGGTGCTAGCAAAAACACATTAATGGAAACGTTAAATATTGAAATGATCGATTATGGTCCAGATTTTTTAGTAGCGAGGATGCCTGTGGACTCTAGAGTCTATCAGCCAGATGGAGTTTTACATGGCGGAGCCACGGCGGCTTTAGCAGAAAGTGTTGGAAGTTTTGCCTCCCATATATTTTTGGATACCGAAAATTTATTTGTGCGTGGCATTGAAATAACCGCCAATCACTTGAAATCTGTAAAAGACGGATTTGTGTATGCCAAAGCGACATTTCTTCATAAAGGTAGAACGACCCAGCTTCTAGATATACGCATTACTGATGATCATGATAACTTAATCTCTATCTGTAGATTATCTACCATTACTTTACCAAAAACGAGATAACATGATCTTGGATCAATTTTTTGAGCAGATCGAAAATCAATGGAGTGCCAAGTTGCCTTTTGTCGCATATCGAAAACCAAATACCTCTGAATTAAAAGCAATGCTTCAAGATGACACCCAATTACATACTATTTCTGATTTCACGGAAAATGGATTTGTATTTGCGCCATTTGACAGTAGAGAAGAAGCTTTTTTAATTCCTTTAAAACAATCCGAAGTACTTTCTGTGACGTACGATCACTATGATTTTTCTGATCCGGTAATCGAAATTCAGAATATACCTTCCGAAGAAAATAAGAATCAGCAAGTAGATAAATTAGCACATATATCACGTGTTGAGCAAGGTATTGAAGCCATAAATAAAGATAACTTCTCAAAAGTCGTATTGTCACGACGAGAAAATATCCAAAATGTCGATGCAGATCCTGTCATAATTTTTAATCGTTTGCTGCAAAATTATCCTACGGCGTTTGTTTATGTCTGGTACCATCCGAAGGTTGGTCTGTGGCTAGGTGCAACACCCGAAACCCTATTAAACTTACGAGGCAGCCAATTACAAACAATGGCTTTAGCCGGTACTCAAGCATTTGAAGGGGAAACTGACGTTGTTTGGAAAGAAAAGGAAAAAGAAGAGCAGCAAATCGTTACTGATTTTATTGTGGAGTGTCTTCAGACCTCAGTCGGCAGTCGGCAGTCTACAGTTGGAATTGAAAATTCAGCAATCAAAAGTTCTGAGGCTTCAAATGACAACATAAAAGTCGTAGGGCCAAAGACCGTGAAAGCTGGTAATTTGTTGCATTTGCTAACTGAAATTTCTATGAACTTAAAATCGGAATCAGGAAACTTGAAATCTATTATAGAAGCTTTGCACCCAACGCCTGCAGTCTGTGGTTTCCCTAAAGAAAAAGCGAAAGCATATATTCTAAAAAATGAAGGTTATCCTCGAGAATTTTACTCTGGTTTTCTGGGTGAATTGCATCTGAAGGAAACCATTACTCGAAACACCAATCGACGCAACGTAGAAAATAATGCTTACCGAGTTGAAAAATCGATCTCCAACCTTTATGTGAATTTACGTTGTATGCAGATTAGAAATCAAAACATTCTTATTTACGTTGGCGGAGGAATCACCAAAGACTCCAATCCTGAAGCGGAATGGGAGGAAACCGTCCATAAATCGAAAATCATTAAAAGTGTTCTTTAGAATGCTTTTTATAGATTAAATTTTTGTTTCAAGTTTTTGTTGTTTCAGGTTTCTTTTGTTTCAAGCTTTAATTGATATCTTGTGTTTCTAAGCTCGTCGCAGTATGGTTACTGGAGCCTGTCGAAGTATAGTAACTGAACTCTTCGAAGTATGGTTACTAAGCTCGTCGAAGTACGGTTACTAAGTTTATCGAAGTACGGTTACTGAGCTTGTCGAAGTACGGTTACTGAGCTTGTCGAAGTACGGTTACTGAGCTTGTCGAAGTATCAACTTCAATTTCAATTTCAAATGGGTTACTAAGTTTATCGAAGTATGGTTACTGAGCTTGTCGAAGTATGGTTACTGAGCTTGTCGAAGTACAAATTTCTCAAGTTTTGGATTTTATAAATTCCGTTGTTAGTGCGTTCTATTTTTGTACTTTTGTTATAAGATTTATGCATGAATGAAATATCCTAAAATTCCGCTAGCGCAGACTGTTATTCAGCTTTGTAAAGCAAAAAACATCAAACACATTGTGATCTCCCCGGGAAGCAGAAACGCACCTTTGACCATTGGTTTTACCAACGACCCTTTTTTTAAGTGCTATAGTATTGTTGATGAGCGATGCGCAGCTTTTTTTGCCCTCGGTATTGCCCAGCAAATTGAAGCGCCCGTTTTGGTAACATGTACATCGGGGAGCGCGCTATTAAACTTTTATCCAGCCGTTGCCGAAGCATTTTACAGCGAAATTCCTTTGATTGTACTTTCGGCAGACCGACCTAAACATCTTCAGAATATTGGTGACGGACAAACCATCAATCAGAAGAATGTTTTTGAAAATCACATCCTTCATTCCGCAAATTTAAAATTGGATTTAAAGGATGAACTGAACATTCCTGTAACTGAAGACATTCCCATTTTTAAAAATATTGAAGATAAATTGGAGCGCTTATTAGGGCTTCAAAAGGACATCCAAACACATAATGAAAAGGAGTTGAACCATGCCATCAATAAGGCTATTTTCCAAAATGGTCCAGTTCATATCAATGTGCCGTTTGACGAACCTTTATATGAGATGGTGGATACCTTAAAAGTTGCGCCAAAAAATGTTGAAATCGAATGGGAAAAACCCAAAATGGACTCCTACATCTTAGATCAATGTTTGAATGCTTGGGGAAAGGCCAAACGAAAAATGGTGTTGGTAGGAGAATATGCTCCTAATAAAATCGATCAAAAGTGGTTGAACTTCTTGGCAAAAGATGATAGTGTGGTCGTGTTAACCGAAAGCACTTCGAATTTAGATCATGGCTCTTTTTTTCCGAATATTGATAAGTTGATTGCACCCTTACAAAAAGAAGAATTTATCAAGCTCCAGCCAGAGATACTTATAACTTTTGGAGGCATGGTTGTTTCAAAAAAAATAAAATCGTTTTTGAGGGAGTACCAGCCCAAAGAGCATTGGCATGTCAGTGAAACTCGGGCGTATGATACTTATTTCTGCTTAACTCAACATATAAAGGAAAAGCCGAATTATTTTTTTAGCGAATTTCTGCCAAAGACTAAAGACGTAAAAAGTTCCTTCCGTAATTATTGGGCGCTCGTTAAGTTGGAGCGAGCGAAAAAGCACAATAATTATGTTGAGAACGTAGCATTTTCTGATTTTAAAGTATTTGATACGCTTTTTAAAATGTTGCCAAATGATTCAATATTACAAATTGGCAATAGTTCGGCCATTAGATATGCGCAATTATTTGACATCCATAAATCCATACAAGTCTTTTGCAATAGAGGTACTAGTGGCATTGATGGCAGTACATCCACTGCCATTGGTTGTGCGGTGGCTCATAAACGGCAAACAAATTTTGTTACTGGCGATTTGAGTTTCTTTTATGACAGTAATGCACTTTGGAACAATTACATTCCGGATTCATTTCGGATAATTGTCATTAATAATGGCGGTGGAGGTATTTTTAGGATTCTTCCCGGACATAAAGACACCGAAAATTTTGATACGTATTTCGAAACTAAACATAATTTGACCGCACAACATTTGGCTGAGATGTATAATTTTAAATACAAGAAGGTGTCTACTCAAAGTGATTTGACCAATGCCCTAATTTCCTTTTTTAAAGAAGGCAAACATCCTAGGATTCTTGAAATCAATACCGCGGAACAATCCAATGATGACGTTTTACTTAAGTATTTTAAGAGTCTGGAATAATCAAAAAGCCTGTAGTAAACATTTCAAAATGTATTAATAATAGCATATTGTGGCTTTAATATTAAGCAACGAAAATTTTAAAAGAGTTGTGAAAGAGATCATTAAATTACTAAGTAGGTCGCAGATTTGCGGCCCCTCAATTTATAAAGCCGATTCTTCTATAGTTTCTAGTTCTGATCCTAAAGTATTAGATACAGTAAAAATAATTTTTTAATTAGAAATTTGGATTTGAAAGATGGTCCGGAGTTATACAAAGGTCTTGGTGCAGGTATGGAGACTTAGCCAAATCCAATAGAAGTAAATCTAGAGCTGTAATATATTATTTATTGACCAAACATTTTAAAAAAGAAACTATCTACTACTAATTGTATCTAACTTTAAACTTAATTAGTGCTACTCCTGAATATTCAGAACTGTAGCGCTTTTTTTGTGGGATAAACGCGAATATACTTACCTTTGTAGCATGATACATCTTGGAGAATACAATACGCTCGAAATACTTCGAGAGGCCGAGCAAGGCCTATATATAGCTGACATGGACGGCAATGAAGTTTTATTGCCAAACAGATACGTTCCTGAAATTTTTAAAATTTGGGACAAAATAGAGGTGTTTGTTTATTTAGATAATGAAGAACGCTTGGTTGCGGTAACCGACCGACCTTATATCACACGTGGTGAATTTGCAATGTTACGTTGCAATCAGGTTACAGATCACGGTGCCTTTTTAGATTGGGGCATGGTCAAAGAGTTGTTCTGTCCATTTATGGAACAGGCTTTTAAGATGAAAGCAGGCGGTTGGTATTTAGTTCATTGCTATTTGGATGAAAAAACAGAACGATTGGTGGCCTCTAGTAAAACCAATCATTTTTTGGATAACAGTGAATTGACGGTTACACAATTTGAAGAAGTGGATGTCATTATTTCCCACCCGTCCGATATTGGGATGAACGTTATTGTCAATAATAAACATGCAGGTCTCATTTTTCAAGATGATATTTATAAGGAACTGAGTGTTGGCGATCGTATGAAAGGAGTGGTTAAGAAAATCAGACCTGATAATAAACTGGATATTACTTTAGAGCAAATTGGCTATCGAAAGATTGAACCCAATGCCGATACCATTATGCACGAGCTCGAAGATAACAGTGGCTATCTCAATTTAACCGATAAATCAGATCCAGAAGATATAAAGGCAGCATTGCAGATGAGTAAAAAGACCTTTAAAAAAGCCATTGGTACTTTATACAAGCAACGATTAATTGATATTAAGGAAGATGGCATCTATCTTATTTAATTTATTGTAAAAACGAAATTTCATGAGTCAAATTAACTGGGAAACTGTAAAAGAATATCAAGATATAACCTATAAAAAATGCAATGGGGTCGCCCGGATAGCTTTTAATAGACCAGATGTCCGAAACGCATTCCGGCCAAAAACAACCAGCGAATTGTACGAAGCTTTTTATGACGCCAATGAAGATGTCAATATTGGAGTCGTGTTATTATCAGCTGAAGGTCCATCGTCCAAAGATGGCGTTTATTCATTTTGTAGTGGTGGTGATCAAAAAGCCAGGGGACATCAAGGGTATGTTGGAGAAGACGGCTATCATCGGTTAAATATATTGGAAGTACAACGGCTCATCAGATTCATGCCAAAAGCAGTCATAGCGGTTGTTCCGGGATGGGCGGTAGGCGGTGGACACAGTTTACATGTGATTTGCGATCTTACTTTAGCGAGCAAAGAACATGCTATTTTTAAACAGACAGATGCTGATGTGACAAGTTTTGATGGTGGATATGGCTCTGCCTATCTAGCAAAAATGGTAGGTCAAAAAAGAGCACGTGAAATATTTTTCTTAGGCAGAGATTACTCTGCTCAAGAAGCTTATGATATGGGAATGGTCAATGCGGTCGTTCCACATGACGAATTAGAAGATACTGCATACGAATGGGCTCAGGAAATATTAGGGAAATCGCCAACTTCTATACGGATGCTAAAGTTCGCAATGAACTTAACAGATGACGGCATGGTAGGCCAGCAGGTTTTTGCTGGAGAAGCTACACGTTTGGCCTATATGACTGATGAAGCTATTGAAGGTCGCAACGCATTTTTGGAAAAAAGGAAGCCTAATTTTGAAAAGAAATGGATTCCATAACCCAGCCAAAATTTTAAAATGGAAAAATTAAAGCCATGGTTATCGGCGTTCAGATTACGAACGCTGCCATTATCTATTTCAGGAATCGTTGTCGGAAGTTGTTTCGCTGTTTATAACGGATTCTTTAATCCCACCGTATTTATACTTGCTTTATTGGTCACTGTTGCATTGCAGATTCTCTCAAACTTAGCCAATGATTACGGTGATGGGGTAAAAGGCACTGACAATCACACCAGGGTAGGGCCTATGCGAGCCATTCAAAGCGGGAAAATTACACCCCAACAAATGCTTGAAGGACTGAAAATAAACGTCTTAATAGTAATTTTATTGACGATGTTGCTTATTTTTAAAGCCTTTGGCCAGGGTTATTTATTATATACACTTCTCTTTTTTGTTTTAGGTGGGGTTTCCGTTTATGCAGCGATGAAATATACCATGGGCAATTCAGCTTATGGTTATAGGGGTTTAGGCGATATTTATGTGTTGATTTTCTTTGGATTTGTGAGTGTCGTTGGAAGTTATTTTCTGTATTCCAAACAATTGGATCATATTGTGGTGCTGCCCTCTCTAGCCATTGGTTTGCTTAGTGTCGGGGTATTAAATCTTAATAATATGAGGGATATTGAATCTGATAAACTGTCCAGTAAAATGACCTTGGCAGTAAAATTAGGGAAACGAAGATCAAAAAATTATCATCTGTTTTTAGTCATTAGCGCGATGGTGTTGGCGCTTGTCTTTGCTATTTTTTACTACACGTCATTATGGAATTTTATTTTCTTGATTTCCTATATTCCGCTAACAATTCATATTAAAAAAATAGTAAAGGCTGAGGCTTCTTCTGATTTTGATTCCCAATTGAAGATACTAGCTTTGTCCACATTCTTATTTTCACTGTTATTAGGTGTTGGATATATTTTATAGATATCGGAGCAAATCTCTGTGTGTAAAATAATTAATTTGTATATTTAAGTATATTTTTTAGCCGACATTGATTTAATATTAAGTTGGTTATAAGATTTGGGGCTTTAAAACTCAGACATGTTCTTTAAGATGTCTGAGTTTTTCTTTTTATAAACTTTGCTTTTATTCCATTCAAATAGAATCGCTCATAATATTTTGAATATATTTAAGTCGTTCAAAAAAAACATTTATAATTTCCAAAATCATGAAAATCACATATTACGGCCACTCCAGTTTGGGTATTGAAGTCAACGAGGTTAATATTTTAGTAGATCCTTATATATCAGCAAATGAAAAAGCGTCAGCAATTGATATTGATACCTTAAAAGCTGATTATATTCTGTTAACCCATGCGCATCAAGATCATATTTTAGATGTTGAAGCCATTGCAAAACGCACCAGTGCCATGATAGTGGCCAATTTTGAAATCGCTACTCATTTTGAAACTATGGGCTTTGAAGTTCATCCTATGAATCATGGTGGCTCTTGGGATTTTGAATTTGGGAATGTTAAATATGTTAATGCTATTCATACCTCGTCCTTTGCTGATGGCAAATATGGCGGCCAACCAGGAGGTTTTGTTATTGAAGGCGAGCGTAAAAACATCTACATTGCAGGGGATACTGCCTTGACTATGGACATGAAACTCATTCCATTGCGCGTTAACCTCGATTTAGCAATTTTGCCAATTGGAGATAACTTTACCATGGGCGTTGATGATGCCATTATTGCGAGCGATTTTGTCCAATGTGATAAAATTATGGGTTACCATTATGACACGTTTGGTTATATCGAAATTGACCATGAAGAAGCCAAGCGCAAATTTTTTGACAAGGGCAAAGATTTGATGTTGTTGGAGATTGGTGAGAGTATTGAGTTGTAATTGATGATCGTCCCATGAAAAATGTTCTGCATTAAATTTATTTTTTCAGACGGGCTAGTAGTAGGATTCAATGTTTGAATATTTTTCCATGAACAAAGTGATTTATCTTTAGAAAAACATCAGATGCCAATAGAAAACATCCCAGAAATCTATATTAAAGACAAAAACAAAAGACCAGATTTATTTGTTTATGACTTTAGGATGACCAATGATATTGTAAGAAGCAAGGTTAACTTAGGAATGCATATGTTTAGCTTTTTGCAAGTTGGTAAAAAGCAAGTTCACTTTGCAGGGACGTCTATTGCCGTAAATAAAGACCAATCATTATTGCTGAAAAAAGGAAATTGGTTATGGACAGAACTATTGGAAACTGAAGCCGTCTATTACTGTAAACTCTTGTTCTTTTCAGAAAACAAACTCAAAGAATTTTTAGAAAAACATTCCGAATTTCAGAATGTTGAAAAAAATGAAGAACCCTATTTCATAATCAGAAATGACGCTTACATACTATCTTACTTAAATTCATTATCTACAATTAGCAATGCGCCTGCAATTTTTATGGAAAACCTGCTTTCTGTGAAATTTGAAGAATTAATGCTTTATCTTATTCAAAAATACGGAAGGAAATTTGAACTTTACTTACATTCTTTAATAGGCAATGAAACCTCGCAATTTAAAAAGATTGTTGAAAGTAAAGTACATTCCAATTTAAAATTAGAAGAAATTGCGTTTTTATGCAATATGAGCCTATCTACATTTAAGCGGCATTTTATTAAGGCCTATGAAGTTTCTCCAGGGAAATGGTTACAAGACAAACGTCTCAACAAAGCAAAAGAAACCTTGGAGGAGGGCCATCTAAAGCCATCAGATGTCTTTTTAGATTTTGGATATAACAACCTTTCTAATTTCAGTATTGCCTTTAAAAATAAATTCGGTATTAGTCCAAGTGAAATATCTTCATGATTAATCTGTTAAACTTTATTTTGAAGACTGACCTTTTATCATAAGGTGTTGACCCGTTATGGTAATACTAAAAGTATGTGTTCGTTGTATCTTTGGACCATAATAATACTATAAAACACATAAAATTATGAATATTACATTAGCACAAGCAGAAAAAGCTATTGTCGCAGCAAAGCAAAAAGCAGTTGAAATAGATACCAAAATGAACATTGCAATTGTTGATGCAGGCGCAAATTTAGTTGCATTTGCACGTATGGATGGCGCATGGTTAGGATCACTTGACATATCTATTAAAAAAGCAAAAACAGCCCGTTTTTTTGATATGAACACAGGAGTAGTTGGTGAACTATCTCAACCAGGAGGTTCTCTATATAACATCGAGCATTCTAACGATGGACTCATTACTTTTCCAGGAGGAATTCCAATCAAAAATTCAAATGACGAAATCATTGGCGCTATTGGCGTAAGTGGAAGTGCCGTTGAAAATGACCACGCTGTTGCAAGCGCAGGAGCATCAACAATCTAAACTAGATATTTATTACTAAAAAAGAGGATAATCGCGAATGATTATCCTCTTTTTTAGTTAATAACTGTAAATTTTTATATCTTAATAATTAGCAAATAATAAGATGATAAATATGAAGATGTCTATTGTATAATTACAAGAAACCTTATTATTAAAACAAAGTAAATCATGAGCAGAGGATTTGTAAGAGAAGAAGATCAGGAAGAAATTCCAATTGTTCCACCTAGGGCTGACTTGCCAGAAGGGGTCACAAACTATGTTACTCAATTTGGTATGAATGCACTTTTAGAAGAAAAAAAGGAATTGGTTGATAGCATTGATCATTTAGAAAGTATAAACGAAAATGAAAGACGTATTGCCGTTAATCATATTAATGCAAAAATACAATTGCTAAATAACCGAATCACTACTGCAAAAATTATTGATCTAACCAAACAGCCACATGATGAAATTCGGTTTGGTGCTACGGTAACACTGAAAATAGGGGCGCAAAAAGGTCTCCAGAAATATCAAATTGTAGGCGTGGATGAAGCTGATGTTACCAAGGGAAAGATCGCTTTCATTTCGCCAATTGCAAGATTATTGACAGATAAAAAAGTTGGCGAGAAAGCAGTATTAAAATTGGCCAACGACGATCGAGTTTTTGAGGTTATGGAAATTTTCTATAAATAAACCTGGTAATTATCCAGTTTAAGAAGAGAAATTAAGACACTTATGACCTTATGTTTTTGTGATTCGGATTCGAATACGCTTACCTTATCGCACTCCTCAAAACATACCAATGCAAAAATCTCGGTAGAAAGCGTTTCAGATAAATTCCTAATACTTCATTTTTACCTATATAAACCTCAAATTTTTCTTTAATAACGGCTTTGAGCATGCGTTGTGCAAATTCATTCACCACCATTCCTTTTTGAGTGGTTTCATCCTGAGTTTGCTGTTGACTGCCATCTCCTCTTATGGCATTTCTGGCAACTTTGGTATATTAACATATCCAGGACAAATCAGTGTGACCTTGATGTTATCCTTATCATGCTCCAATCTTAAAGCATCAAAAAAGCCGTGTAAAGCAGGTTTTGCCGCACAGTATCTTGAACGGTAGGGACTGCTAAATTTGGCCATCAAACTGGTAACGGTTACAAAATGTCCACTTTGCCGTTCCACAAAATGTGGTAACAAAGCTTTTGTAAGGGCAATAGTTCCCAAATAATCAATTTCCATTAATTTCTTATCCACGGAAATATCCGTATCGTTATCAGCGACCGCTGACTGATGCCACCATTATTAATAAGGATATCAACGGTTCCGAAACATTTAATAGCCTCAAGAGCAACTGGTGTCATCTGTTCATAATCTGCTAAATCAAAGGGCAGCGCAGCAACGTGCCTTGGAATCTTGCATTGTTGTTTCACGGCTTCAAGGGCATTTTTTCGTCGTGATGATAAAATCAATTGGCAATTGTGCTGGCGTAGTGCTAATGCTAAGGCTTTTCCAATACCGCTACAAGCGCCAGTAATCCAAATAACTTTGTTGTTGAAATTCATGGAAATGAAGTTGATACTTCGACTAGGCTCAGTAACCGAGTTGAAGTTGAAAATGAAAAGATTGAAATGAGAAGCAAAAACAAACCTCACACCTCACACCTCAATCTTATTAGAATATCATAAATTATCACTGACTGATTGCTTGACCGTAGCTTTTGCTGAGACGGGAGGACTGCCAACTGCAGACTGGATACTGTCAACTGATTCCTGCCATTCTCTCCGTAAATCATCACTCACTTTCCCTGTGCCATCATGTTTCCAACCAGGAGGTTTGACAATATAGTTTGCACGATCTCTTATGGATTTCTTTCCAGAAAACACATCTTGTCCCATCGCTATCCATTCATGAAAAGCCACTTTTAAAGGATTATGTGTTTTAATGTTGGTCACTAAACCATAGATGACCTTCTCATCCTTCAGTTCTGGTTGAAAAGTGCCAAAAAGTTTATCCCAAATAATGAAAATTCCGGCGTGGTTTCTATCTAAATACAACGGATTGCTGCCATGATGCACACGATGATGCGATGGCGTGTTCATGGCGGCTTCAAACCATTTTGGCATTTTATCAATCGCTTCGGTATGAATCCAGAATTGATACAATAAGCTAACCGACATCTGTAATAAAATCATTCCTGGATGAAATCCAATCAATGGTAACCATAACCAAAAAATAAAAGAATAAAACCCACCAGACCACGTTTGACGCAAAGCAGTGCTCAAATTATAATGTTCTGAAGAATGATGTACGACATGGGATGCCCAAAATATTCGGTTTTCATGTGAAATTCTATGGAACCAATAATAGGAAAAATCATCAGCAAATAATAAGAGTATAAAACTCCACCAAGCAAATGGAATGGTAAAAATTCTGAAATTTTCATAAATTACCATGAAAGCCAATAACACAATCGTTTTATTAATAAATCCTAAAAACACATTACCTAAACCCATCGCAATGGAAGTAAACGCATCTTTGGCTTCATAAGTTTTTCTATTTTCTTTGATGGTCACATAAAGCTCCAGCACCATGGAAATGATGAAAAACGGAATGGCGTAAAGGATGATATTTGGAAACTCAGGCATTTTTTAACTAATTATAAAATTTAAGAGGATTTTTGTCATTAAGATTTATCTCAGATCATCAAATTTCATTTTGGGCAAATAAAAGCAAGAGAGTAAAGATATTAAACATCTTAAACTACGGAGTGCACAAATATTCACTAGTCTTTAAAAAACTCTTTTTATTTTATCATTTATAATCGTTTTTTTTTATAATCTATTCAGGAATCTTAAATGTGCTGTGTTCATTTAATCTTGGACATTAGTAAAATTCATGACAATTAAAAAATCTTAGTTTTAACATATCTACGCAATATGTAACGCCTCTTTCATTTCTTAAAAATACAAAATTATTTGACTATTTTTGACCCTATGATTACAGCATCCTATCAAAAACACATCCTCAACTTTAAACAACATAGTGGCACATCGCGAGGTGTCCTCAAAACTAAGGACACTTGGTTCATTCTTATTGAATCCGAAGGAAAAAAGGGCATTGGCGAATGTGGCATGTTTAGAGGACTGTCGATTGATGATCGACCAGATTTCGATGCAGTATTAAAATGGACTTGTAAAAATATATTTTTGGGGAAAGAGATTCTACTCTCAAAACTAAAAGAGTTTCCAAGTATTCAATTCGGTTTGGAAATGGCATTTATGGACTTAGAAAATGAGATATCTTTTGAATTGTTTCCTTCTAAATTTACAGAAGGTCAAGATCAAATTCCCATCAATGGATTAATTTGGATGGGATCGGAAGCCTTTATGAAACAGCAAATTAAATCTAAGATTGAAGAAGGTTTTACATGCATCAAACTAAAAATTGGTGCCATCGATTTTCAAACGGAATTAGATTTGCTAAAATCCATAAGAACTCATTTTTCTGCAGAAGATATTGAATTGCGCGTTGATGCTAATGGAGCATTTTTACCTGAAGACGCTTTAGAAAAATTAAAGCGCTTATCTGATTATGATTTGCATTCTATAGAACAGCCCATCAAGCAAGGGCAAATAGAGGAGATGGCTAATCTTTGTCAAACAACACCATTGGATATTGCGCTAGATGAAGAATTAATTGGCATTTTTGATGTAACAAATAAATACGATCTGCTACAAACCATACAGCCGCAGTATATCATCTTAAAACCGACTTTGGTAGGAGGATTTCATGGCAGTAATGAATGGATAAAAGCTACTAAAAATGCCAAAATAGGCTATTGGATCACAAGTGCTTTAGAGAGTAATGTGGGCTTGAATGCGATTGCGCAATGGACTTATACACTACAAAATGAGAGACCTCAGGGACTCGGAACAGGCAGTTTATTTACCAATAATTTTGACAGTCCGTTAGAGGTAAATAATGGTACATTGCAATATAATAAAACAACAGATTGGAATTTTAATTTATAAGTAAATATGTTTATAGCTCAAGCGTTTAAAGGATTGCATGATTGGTGGCGTTATGTGGTAGGTTTAGCAATTGCCATTATTGGTGTTTTTGTGTTTTCAATCCCACACGGTATCGCAATTACTCTTAAAACCCTGCCATTTGGTCCCATAGATCCATTGCGAATGAGCGATCCAGTCTATATTATGGGATTGTTCGAATCTAATGTCAATTTGGTATTTATCTTACTTCCGTTTGCTGGAGGTTTGCTCTTTCTGGTGGGTGTCGTAAAATGGCTACATAAACAGTCGATTACATCTTTAACCACAGCACGACCAAAAATTGATTGGAAGCGGTTTTGGACGATTTTTTTCTTTTGGGGAATTTTATCATCCAGTTTAGTATTGTTAGATTACTTTATGTCGCCTGAAGACTATGTTTTCAACTTTAATTTAAAGCCGTTCCTGATTTTATGCGTGATTGCGATCCTTTTAGTGCCTTTACAAACTAGTTTTGAAGAATATTTGTTCAGAGGTTATTTGATGCAAGGTATTGGTGTCGTAACAAAATCAAAATGGATTCCGTTGGTAACTACTTCCGTAATCTTCGGTTTGCTGCATGTTATGAATCCGGAAGTAGAAAAACTTGGACCAATTATTATGGTGTATTATATCGGTACAGGCTTGTTTTTGGGAATTATCACACTAATGGACGAAGGCTTGGAGTTGTCTTTAGGTTTTCATGCTGCTAATAATTTGTTTATTGCTTTATTGGTCACAGCAGATTGGACAGCATTTCAAACGCATTCTGTTTTTAAAGATTTATCAGATCCACAAGCTGCTGAATTTAAGGATATTTTAATGCCTGTATTTGTCATGTTTCCAATTATGCTTTTTATCCTATCAAAGATGTACAAATGGACGGATTGGAAAGGAAAACTATTCGGTAAAGTTATTGAGCCGCCAAAGGACAACTACAGGGTGGTGGAAGAGATTAATCAAATTGGAACTGAATAAGTTTCTTTTTTTTGAGATCAGCACTTTCGTCTCGCATGAAAATTATATCTTAGTCGACATCTACTAGTTAACTTATAAAAACTTAAAACCCATAAAATGACGCCAACTTTCGATAAAGTTCATCTGAAATTTCGATTAAATTCAAACTATTACAACGCGGAGGAACTTCGAGAAGTAGCTTATAGTTTAGTTAAAGAAGGCGAACCCTTTGAAAAAACAATGGGCGACTTCCTGATGGATTGGTTGGATGCCAAAGACTATATTAATGTCAAGACTTCAGGATCTACTGGGCAACCTAAAATAATGAAAGTGAGCAAGCAGGCGATGGTTAATTCAGCCATTGCAACGGGTAATTATTTTAAAATGAAGCCAGGGCATACTGCTTTGCTTTGTTTGCCAACGCATTACATTGCAGGCAAAATGATGTTGGTAAGGGCCATGATTTTAGGTTTGGATCTGGATTTTGTAGATCCTACCACACAGCCGGTTTTTGATTATGGAAAAAAATATGATTTTTGTGCCATGGTGCCTCTGCAATTAAAAAATACGGTGGGGTATGTCTATAATATAAAAACCTTAATAATTGGTGGAGCAGCCATTTCAAGGCCTTTGGAACAAGCTGTTCAAGGCTTGAAAACCAAAGTTTATGCTACTTATGGGATGACCGAAACAGTAAGTCATATTGCCGTCAAAGCAATGAATGGTAAAAAGAAAATGGACTATTTTAAGGTGTTTCCAAAGGTTACTATTTCTCAGGATGACAGAGGATGTTTGGTAATTGATGCTCCTAAAGTAGCTTCAGAACGTTTAGTAACCAATGATGTAGTCAAATTGCACTCGGCTTCAGAATTTGAAGTGATAGGTCGCATTGATAATATGGTTAATTCAGGAGGCGTTAAGTTGTTTCCTGAGCAGATTGAAGCCAAACTTGCCGATCAAATTAAGACGCGATTTTTTATAGCTTCAAAACCAGACGCTGACTTGGGAGAAAAATTAATCCTTATTCTGGAAAGTGATTCAAACCAGTTAGATTCTGCAATATTTCAGGAGTTGGAGAAGTTAGAAGTTCCAAAAATCATCTATGCAATTCCTAAGTTTAAAGAAACTGCTACAGGAAAAATTCAGCGGAAAAAGACTCTGAAACTTTTGGAAGAAGGAACTCACTAAAAAGATGGTATTTTCCATTCAAAACAGATTTATTAGAATGTAGATAATTATAAAATCAGACAAATTATTTTAAATATAAAAGAGCGACTTTTAGGTCGCTCTTTGCTTTTATTATTACTTTAGAAATTACACCTGCAAAACACCCATGTTGAATTTTTTCTCAATCGGAGCGTGGTTTGCAGCTTCAATGCCCATACTGATCCAAGTTCTGGTATCTAAAGGATCAATGATTCCATCTGTCCAAATTCGTGCCGCCGCATAATATGGAGATACTTGCGCGTCATAACGGTCTTTGATTTTATTAAAAATTTCATCTTCCTGTTCTTTAGTGATGGTTTGGCCTTTCTTTTTTAAGGAAGCTGTCTCAATTTGAAGCAACACTTTGGCGGCAGAATTCCCGCTCATAACCGCTAATTCTGCACTTGGCCACGCTACAATCAATCTCGGATCATAAGCTTTTCCGCACATGGCGTAATTGCCCGCACCGTAACTATTACCAATAATGATGGTAAATTTTGGAACTACAGAATTGCTCACGGCATTTACCATTTTTGCACCATCCTTAATAATGCCGCCATGTTCACTTTTGCTGCCCACCATAAAACCGGTTACATCTTGTAAAAACACCAACGGAATTTTCTTCTGGTTGCAATTTGCAATAAAACGCGTGGCTTTATCGGCGGAATCATTATATATGACACCACCAAATTGCATTTCGCCTTTGGCTGTTTTTACTAATTTCCTCTGGTTGGCAACGATTCCTACTGCCCAACCATCAATTCGTGCATAGGCCGTAATAATAGTTTGGCCATATTCTGCCTTGTATTCATCAAATTCAGAGTCATCGACTAAACGTTTGATGATCTCATACATATCGTACTGATCGGAGCGACTTTTCGGAATGATGCCGTAAATGTCTTCAGGATTTTCCTTAGGTTTTATCGATTTTGCGCGATTATATCCAGCTTTATCAAAATCTCCAATTTTATCAATAATGTTTCTGATGGTGTCCAATGCATCTTTGTCATCTTTCGCTTTATAATCCGTTACTCCAGAAATCTCACAATGGGTTGTGGCACCTCCTAAAGTTTCATTATCAATGGTTTCGCCAATTGCGGCTTTAACCAAATAACTACCAGCTAGAAAGATACTCCCTGTTTTATCAACAATTATGGCTTCATCGCTCATTATAGGTAAATACGCACCTCCAGCAACGCAACTTCCCATGACTGCAGCTATCTGCGTGATACCCATGCTGCTCATAATGGCGTTGTTCCTGAAAATGCGCCCAAAGTGTTCTTTATCAGGAAAAATTTCATCTTGCATTGGTAAGTACACGCCCGCAGAATCGACTAGATAAATGATCGGCAATCGGTTTTCCATGGCAATTTCCTGTGCTCTCAAATTCTTTTTTCCGGTAATTGGGAACCATGCACCAGCTTTAACGGTGGCATCATTGGCAACCACTATACATTGTTTTCCTTTGACATAACCTATTTTAACAACAACCCCTCCCGAAGGACAGCCACCGTGTTCTTCATACATGCCTTCGCCAGCAAAACCGGCGATTTCAATAGATTTAGCTTTTGGATCTAACAGATAATTGACACGTTCACGTGCGGTCATTTTGCCTTTTTCGTGATGTTTGTCGATGCTTTTTTGTCCACCGCCCAATTTCACTTTGGCAAAACGTTGACGTAAAGCAGAGAGTAGAAGTTTATTGTGATCTTCGTTTTTGTTGAAGGTAAGGTCCATTTCTGTTTTTAATTTGATGTAAAAATACGAACTTTAATACTCTTACAAAAGCAGTAGATTAAGCAAAGATGGAAATGGAATTAATAGTTTCATATGAAGTAAAGTTACTTGTAACGGAGTAATTAATTTTTGTAAATTGGGATATTATTTATTTAATCTAAAAATATTAAAAGTAATCCATGAAGAATATTCTAGCATTTGCAGGTAGTAACAGTTCAAATTCTATAAATAAACAATTGGCAACTTATGCTGCAAGTTTAGTGGAAGAAGCCCAAGTGACGGTCCTTGATTTGAATGATTTTGATTTGCCGATTTACAGTAAAGACTTGGAGCTTGAAGATGGAATTCCTGATAACGCTAAAAAATTTCATAAGTATATCGAAGATACTGACGGTTTAATTATTTCATTAGCAGAAAATAATGGTGCTTATACCGCAGTTTTTAAAAATTTATTTGATTGGGTATCAAGACATGAAGCCAAATTATTTATGGGTAAACCTATGTTATTGATGGCAACTTCAAGCGGTGGCAGAGGCGGTGCATCTGTGTTGGCCATGGCGCACAGCCGCTTTCCTTATCACGATGGTAAAATAGCTGCGGAGTTTTCATTGCCATTGTTTCAAGACAAATTTGCTGATGGAAAAATTACCGATATACAATTTAATGAAGAACTTAAAGAAGCAGTAGAACTATTTCAAAAACAATTATAAAATGGTAGTAAAACAAAAAGACAACGGAAAAGAAGGTTCTTTTTATGTAGAGCTTGACGGAAAAAGAGAAGCAGAAATGACCTATTTCTATAAGGATGAAAATACAATCGATATTGATCACACCGAAGTAAAAGAGTCTTTGCAAGGACAAGGAATTGGTCAAGAGTTAATTGAAGCAGCCGTAGCGTTTATGAGATCTAAAGATTTGAAGGCTGTTACAAGTTGTTCTTATGCCAAGTCAGTTTTTGAAAAGAAACAAGCCGAATATCAGGATGTTATAAAGTGATAATTCTTATATTAATTCAATAAAATCATGAAACTAAGATCAAGTTCCTTATTAATATTGTTTTCTCTTATAACTAATGTACTGTCAGCGCAGGATGTAGATAACTCATACAATTTGAATGAAGCCGGAGCGCTGAAGTTAGCAGAAAACGCTAAACTGGAAGCTGGTAAACTGAATAAAAATGTATCAGTAGCGGTGCTAAATGCTTCTGGTGTAACTCTTTTGTTGCTCAAAGGAAATAATGTAGGACCACACAATACTGAAGCTTCACGTAGAAAAGCATATACCTCGGTATCGACAAAAACGGCTAGTTTTGATTTGATGAATTTAGCTGCTTCAAGTAAAGATGCTAGAAATTTAAACACATTACCTGAACTCTTGTTGCTTGGCGGAGGGGTTGCTGTTTTTAAAGATGATCAGTTAATAGGAAGTTTAGGTGTCTCTGGTGGAGGAGGTAGCGAAAACGACCACAACATTGCGGTAAAAGCAGTACAACGCTCAGGATTTAAAGTCAAAAAATAAAAATAATCCAATACATAAAATGAAAACAAAAAATGTATTAATCGTATTAATGCTTGCTTTTGCAAGTGTGAGCTTTGCTCAAGAAGCTAAATATCAATTGTCCAGTCATATTTTGGACATTACTCAAGGAAAACCGGCCCCTGATGTTAAGATTGGTCTATCCAAACAGGATGATCTCGGAAAATGGGTAGCTATAGATGAGAAATATACGGATGAAAACGGACGTATTGCTGATTTTTTGAAAGTAGAAAATGGAAGCAGTCAGCATGGAGTATTTAAATTGACTTATTTTGTAGCGCCATATTTTAAAAAATTAGACCAAAGTTCTTTCTATCCTTTTATAGAAGTCGTTTTTGAAATTAAGGATGATAATCATTATCACGTTCCAATTACACTATCTCCTTTTGGTTATTCCACTTATAGAGGGAATTAGGAAATAGTAAAAGAACTTTAAACGTGGAGATATTTCTGAAGACATTGAGTCAAAATTTGACCATTTAAAGGATATATTTTTGATCAATATTTTGCATACGGCTAACTGGGTTTGGAGTTTTCAGAATGAGTTTTTAAACATTTCAGGATTTCGGACCAATAATTTATATTTTAAGAATACTAAAGGGATCGAAAGAAAATTTAAAAGTTTAGACTTTTAAAAAATGTGAGATTGAACGTTCACCAAATGTCACGAGGTCAATGGGTAATCTTCATGTAGGGAGTTGATTGAACGTTAAGTTGTGAATACGATAGGCGTGTAATTTATATTTAAATCGCAGAAAAATAATGGAACTTTTAAATGCTAATTCTAAAGACTTCAATTAAAAATTGCTTGAAAATATCGAAAAAAAAGAAGCGATTCAACTTAGTCGGTTATTGGATAAAATGAGATAATAAATCCCTGCGAAAACAGAGATTTCTTGATTTTATTTAAATCGAGAAATCAAAAACTAATAACTTATATAGATACCCGCCCATGCGGGCATTACTATGAAAACAATAATTCACAGGGCAAAAAACAGAGGTCACGCTGATCATGGATGGTTGAAAGCCAATCACTCTTTCAGTTTTGCCAACTACTTTGATAAAGATAAAATCCAATTCGGAGCCTTAAGAGTGTTAAACGATGATAATATCGCACCAAAAATGGGATTTGGAACCCATCCACATGATAATATGGAAATTATTACAATTCCATTAAGTGGCATTTTAAAACATCGCGATAACATTAATCAGGACTGGCAGCAAGTGCTTGCTGGAGAAGTCCAAGTTATGAGTGCGGGGACTGGAGTTCAACATTCCGAAATTAATGGTTCGGTTGAAAAACCTTTGCGTTTATTTCAGATTTGGATTATTCCAAATAAACGCAATGTTGAGCCAAGATATGGTCAGAAAGCTTTCAGATCCGAAGACCGGAAAAACACCTTGCAGATAATTGTAACTTCCATCGATCACGCTCATGAAGGAAGTTTGAAAATTTATCAAGATGCTGTTTTTCCAGGATAGATTTAGAGAAAGATATTTCCTTCAAATACGAATTAAAAAGTAAACATCATGGGGCGTATATCATGATTATTGACGGCGAAGTTATAATTGCAAACGAAATCTTGCAGACGCGCGATGCCATAGGAATTTCAGAGACTGTTAATTTAACCATCAAAGCAACCAAACCATCGGAAGTGCTCATTATTGAAGTTCCGATGCAAGTTAAATCGACCTAAAAAAGCAGTTATTATAACGCGTTTTCTTTTACTTTTCTTGTCTTATTCTTTGTCATAATCATAATTCCCAATGCTATTAATACACCTGTTCCGGCCATTGCAGCACCCACCCAATCTGCAGAAGTATATCCATAACCCATGGCTATAGGCAAGCCTGCAAAGTAAGCGCCAGAAGCATTTCCAATATTAAAAGCACTTTGATTAAGTGATGAGCCTAAGGTTTCAGATCCTTTAGAGGCGCTGATGATAAGCATTTGAATTGGTGTAGAGATAGCAAAGGTTACCAACCCTATCACAAAAGTCATCACTAAAACCAAGACTTTATCTGAAGCTAAAAAGGTATTGAGCGAAAGACAAATTAACATAAGAATAAGAACAATGATTACCGTGTTTAAGGGTGCGAATTTTTCTGTAAGTTTTGCTCCAATAAAGTTACCGATTACCATTCCTAATCCTGCAAGCACCATAGCGTAGGGGACCACATTTTCGGAGTGTCCAGCAACTTCAGTGATTAAGGGAGATATGTAACTGTACCAGGCAAAAAATCCGCCAGTTCCAATAGTGGTCAATAGAATGATGAGCCAGAGTTCTGGGCGTTTAAAAATTTTGAGTTCATTTATAAATTTAGTTTCAGAAGATTTCTGAAGTAATGGCATCCAGAATTTTACGGCTAAAACTGCAATAATGCCTACAACACCAACCATGAGAAAAGAAGCACTCCATTCAAAATGTTTACCTAAATAAGTTCCTAAGGGAACCCCAAAAAGATTGGCTACTGTTAGTCCGCTAAACATAATCGCAATGCCTTTAGCTTGTTTGCCCGGCTTTGATAATTTACCAGCCACAACAGCTCCGATCCCAAAAAACGCACCATGAGGTAAACCAGATAGAAAGCGTAAAACCATAAATGAGTTATATCCTGTGGCAAAAGCGGATAGAGTATTGAAAACAGTAAACCATAACATGAGTACCAACAACACTTTATTAGCGGGCCATTTGCTGCCGATGCCTGTAAGTATAGGAGCGCCAATAACTACACCTAAAGCATAAGCCGAAATAAAATGGCCTGCCTCAGGTATACTAATATCAAATGCCAAGGCGACATCAGGTAAAATACCCATGATCACAAATTCAGTCAATCCAATACCGAATCCTCCAATGGCTAATGTTAATAAGGCTTTGTTCATTAGTAATTATGTATATCTACTTTAAAAAAATAAGCTGCAAAATTAAGGTTTAGTCGATCAATTGGCAGAAGAACATATGATAATAAAAAGTTAATTGAGTAGTTAAGGAAAATAGGCGCTTCGTAATTGTAGAATAATTAGAAACCTCCCTAGAAATCTAACTTCAAACCGATCTTAAGTATGCAAATATAAATCAGAAAATTTAGGATGCTGGAATGTATCGTATTTACAAAAATCCTTTTAAAATCCCACTTTAACGACGGTATTTATGCGAAATTATTCGATATTTGTAATTCCCTTAAAAACGAAGATTTATGTCAATGAATAAAAACACAGTGTTGGCTTGGGCCACAACCATCATGATTATAGTTGGAATTGCATTAATTTGTTTAGGCGCATTTAGATATGATGATGTAGCAGGTTACGGCTTTGCCGCGGTGGGTATTGGCTTCTTTGCCATCGCCTGGGTATTCAATGCATTAAAAGGACGGGTGTAGAAAAAGTCTATAGTCCTTAGTAAAGAGTTTGAACTTATGTTCATATACTGATCAACTCCACAACAAACAACAAACGAAAAACAATGAGCGACGATAAAAAAGTAATCTTCTCCATGAGAGGTCTTACTAAAACATTCAAAGGTGCTGATACACCTGTATTAAAAAATATTCATTTGAGCTTCTTTTATGGCGCTAAAATTGGAATTTTAGGACTAAACGGTTCGGGTAAATCGACACTTTTAAAAATAATTGCAGGACTTGATAAAAACTATCAAGGCGATGTCACTTTTCTTCAAGATTATTCTGTAGGTTTTTTAGAACAAGAACCGCAGTTGGATGACAATAAAACAGTGATGGAAGTTGTTCGTGAAGGTGCAGCCGAAA
This sequence comes from Flavobacteriales bacterium, assembly GCA_038243395.1. Classification (GTDB taxonomy): domain Bacteria; phylum Bacteroidota; class Bacteroidia; order Flavobacteriales; family Flavobacteriaceae; genus Gelidibacter. The sequence continues at coordinate 25,189 of JBBSRC010000052.1, forward strand.
CGGTGGCCATCCTTGATGAATACAATAAAATCAACGATATGTTTGGTTTGGAAGAAGTATATTCTGATGCAGACAAAATGGAGAAATTGATGAACCGTCAAGCGGAACTGCAAGATAAAATCGATGCCTCCAACGCTTGGGAACTGGATACCAAGTTGGAAATTGCCATGGATGCATTAAGAACTCCTGATGGCGACAAGAAAATTGGTGTGCTTTCTGGTGGTGAGCGCCGTCGTGTGGCCTTATGTAGATTATTATTGCAAGAACCTGACGTTTTATTATTAGATGAGCCTACCAACCACTTGGACGCTGAGTCTGTGCATTGGTTAGAGAATCATTTGTCCCAATATAAAGGAACCATTATTGCTGTAACGCACGATAGATATTTCTTGGATAACGTAGCGGGTTGGATTTTAGAACTCGACAGAGGTGAGGGGATTCCATGGAAAGGGAATTATTCGTCTTGGTTAGAGCAAAAATCAACACGAATGGCTCAAGAAAGCAAAGTCGCTTCCAAGCGTCAAAAAACATTGGAACGTGAGTTGGATTGGGTGCGTCAAGGTGCTAAAGGACGTCAAACGAAGCAAAAGGCACGTTTGAATAACTATGATAAACTTTTAAGTCAAGATCAAAAACAGCTGGATGAAAAACTGGAAATCTACATTCCAAATGGACCTCGTTTGGGAACCAATGTTATTGATGCCGTTGGTGTGAGTAAAGGGTTTGATGATAAACTGCTTTATGAAGATCTGAATTTCAGTTTACCTCAAGCAGGAATTGTTGGTGTTATTGGCCCGAATGGAGCTGGTAAAACTACTATTTTCAAAATGATTATGGGTGAGGAGACACCAGATAAAGGCGAGTTTAAAGTTGGAGACACGGCACAAATCGCTTATGTTGATCAAAAGCATTCGAATATAGATCCTGAAAAATCCATTTGGCAAAACTTTAGTGATGAGCAGGAATTGATTTTGATGGGCGGCAAGCAGGTAAATTCCAGAGCGTATTTAAGCCGATTTAATTTCTCAGGAAGTGAGCAGAACAAAAAAGTCAAATTACTTTCGGGAGGAGAGCGTAACCGTTTACACCTTGCAATGACACTTAAGGAAGAAGGTAACGTATTGCTTTTAGATGAGCCTACTAACGATTTAGATGTCAATACTTTGCGGGCACTGGAAGAAGGTCTTGAAAACTTTGCAGGGTGTGCTGTTGTAATTAGTCACGATAGATGGTTCTTGGACAGAATCTGCACACATATTCTTGCCTTTGAAGGTAACTCTCAAGTGTATTTCTTTGAAGGAAGTTTTAGTGAATATGAAGAAAATAAAAAGAAACGTATTGGTGGCGATTTGACGCCAAAACGAATCAAGTATAAAAAATTAGTACGTTAAATAAGAAATGCCGCTCGATGAGCGGCATTTTTTACATCAATTTTTTAAAATAACAGGAATTTTAAGTTGAAGCCTGAAAATTGATTTTTACATGTTAATTATTATCATAAAGATGACCTTCAGTAAAATCTTTGTAGCCTTCTTCGACTTCTACTTTAAAAGCATCACTCTCCGTCAATCGTCTATTTTCAGCTTTTAGCTTATACATTTTGATCACGGCCAACGCAATAAATACTAAGAATACCCCAGCGGTTATAAGTAAGACCAGGGTAAGTTGATCCGTACTTACCGCTGCTATAAGAGAAATTTTATTTGAAATAAAATGCATAATTCAATTATTTTATTTGGTTGGGCAGTCAAATATACACTATTAATTTATCCGGTAACTACGTCATAATAAAAAAGTTATGAGATAATTGATTTTATGAGATCCATTTTTATCGACGGAATTTTATTTATACCAGTCTAATTGCATGACTTCAATATCCGGATTGCTTTTATTAATTATGGTTTTAAACTTCGCAATATCACTCATTCCATCTTCACTTCTATAATGATAAGGATATACTTTTTTAGGTTTAAAATCCAAAACGGCACTGGCGGCACTTTCAACAGGCATCGTATAGGGTAAATTCATACATACGAAAGCGATGTCAATGTTTTTAAGATGCCTCATTTCAGGGATATCTTCAGTATCACCTGAAATATAAACGCGTTCATTTCCGAGAGTCAATACATACCCGTTCCCTCTGCCTTTTTCATGATATTTCAACGCTTCTTTTCGTAAATTATACATAGGAATAGCTTCAACAGAAAAAGCACCAAGATCTTCCCGATCTCCGTTGTTCATTACGATCACATATTTAGCTTTCAGCGTTTTCACTTTATCTTTGATAACTTTTGGTACAATGAGTGTTGTTTCCTTCAACTCCAAACTTTCTAAAGTTGATATATCGAAATGATCGCCATGAATGTCCGTAATTAAAATATAATCAGGTTTTTCCTGATCGGCAAATGCTTCACGGCCACCAACAGGATCCACATAAATCACAATATCTTTATAAGCTAATATCATGGTAGCATGTTCTATTGGGATGACACTAATTTCGTCCGGCTTGGTGGACTCATGTAATTCATCTGAAACTGTTGAAGCCATTTGAACGATTTTTTCCGTTTTACTTTTACAATTAAATAATAACAACGTAAAAATTGAGATAATAGTAAGTGTGGGTTTCATAATTAATGATTTTAGTCTCTTAAAGATAGTGACTTCATTATTTATTTACCATAACTGTAACAAATTTATAAAAAATACTACTTATAATTTAGGGGTAATAATTTTGAAACTGATATTTTTTAACGAAATTGCTACTCATTAATAATATGTTGAACACAAATAAATGATACTCTATGTCTGATGATTTTGATTTATTAGAAACCAGTTCCAACGAGAAAGCAGGTAAAGTGGATGTCAATTGGGGAAAAGCCATAGATACCATGAAATCTAAATTGGCGCAAGAAGACGATCCCCAATCGCGCCAAAAAATCCTGAACGCCACCCTTGATGACGTCGTTCATATGGCAGAAAAAGATAGAACAACACTTTTGGACGCCATCAAGGATCTCACAGATTATCAAGATGAAGTTGGTATTATATTTGAAAAATTCTCTTCTCTTAACGCCGATGAACAACGTATCATTGACGAGGCTCAAAAAGCTTTGGAGCGTGCACGCATCGAACTTGAAGATGCTCGCAATAAACCAGATAATTGGTGGAATAACCTTTGGGGACGTAAAAGCAAGATAAAACAGGAAGAAGTAGAATTCAAAGAAGCAGAAAAAGTTAGAGCAGGTGCGGATAACAAAGCGAAAGCATTGTTTCAGCAACGCATTGAGAATGCTGATGTGCAAACGCTTTTGAATGAATTGTCGTATAAAAGTCAGGCCGCAGTGACAAGATTAAAAAACAGGGAAGTTGAAATCAAGGAAGTGGAAGATAAACTCCAAGTTGCTATTGTGGAAGCCACTAAAAACCACATTCGTTCTTTAGAGAAAAAGAAAGAAGTGGAGGCAAAACTCGATGACAATTATGCGTTGCTAAGACAAGCACGTCAGGAATTGGAAGATATTGTTGACAAACAATCGACAGATTATGCTCAAGCCGTTGGTAAAGTGACCACTTTAGAGCAGAAAATCGAAGAATTGGAAGGTCTTAAAAACGCCTATACCACATTAGCGGCGAGTAAAGATAGTTTCGTTCATAAACACAATTTGACCATTAAAGTATTGACGTCATTACGAAGTAATTTACAAACCCATCGCGCGAAATTAAAGAGTGATACTGAAGAACGCCTTAAATATTATGACGGTTATGTTGTGGCTTTAAAAGCACGAACAGATCAGGAATTCGCAGCAATTTTAGAACATTTAGGAGTTAAAACAGACGAGCATATTGGAGAAACCTTGGCTTCTATGCATACCGCAAGTGCAAGAGCACGTCAGGAAATGATGGAAAACATCCCTGTGCACGAAAAAGTGATGCAAGGTGTCTATAGCAGTTATGCTGAGGCGTTGCAGGAAATTCGTGCGAAAGATATGGATATCCAAAAGAATTTTGCTGAGCGTTATGGAATCGACATGAAAGAGATCTTTGAGGATTATTATAAAGCTGATGCCAATGCGCCTTCAGGAAACGACGAAGTTGAGAGACCAGCTACAACTGGAAAACCTAAGACTAGTAGTGACGATTTATTGTCATGATAAATTCCCAAGTTTAATTTATATTATCAGGGCGTTTCCACGCTAAAAAGCGTGGTCAGGCTTTCGGCAGTCGCTCTCTTCGAGGAGCTCCAACAATGCCTCAAATGCGAAGCATTCACGAGCTCTTATTTATCAAATAAGAATGAGCGAGTAATCCTTAACGCGGGTTTTAGCAATATCAACATTCGTGCTTAATTCTTAATTTTTCAATATTAATTTTTAATTCAAAAAAAGTGTCCATTAATCAAATCGTAACACCGTTAGATTCTGCATATCTTGACTCGAAAGAGCAATATGTGTTTTATCATAAAATGGTCGATTTTGCGCTGAAAGAATTGATAGTAAGCGCCCAACGTGAGCAGCTGTGTACCACGCAAGAAGTCGTTTTTTTTAAACAATACGCTGATTTGCTATTATATTCTATTGAAGCCATGCGGGTTAAATACATGTATGATGAGGAAGACAACATGAAAGTCGATCTCACCGAGTCGGGATTTCCAAACTATTTAGAATTTCGCTATCTGTTTAATGATTTGGCTTTAAGAGAAAATTATATCGACAAGCTCAAAGATGTCGGTGAATTGCAGGAAGAATTTTTGGATAGCTTGCTTAGAAAAAAGGAACCAATTGAAAAAAGCAGACTTTTTCAGGCTGCTTCTATTGTTTATTACACCTCCGTAGAACAAAAATTTATCTTTAATCGATTTGTCCAAGGAAAAATCATAAAAGCACCAGAAGGTTCTGCGGCGGAGTTTATGACCAGTTGGAGTTTTTTTGATGTCGGTTGCAACCGACCTTTTATCTGTTATATGTACTTTGATATTGAAGGCACTACTATTGAAAGTAACAAAGCCCAAATCTATGAGGTATTAAAAAATTCAGCCGATAGAGATATGACTTTGAATACAATGGCTTACGGGATTGATCGAAAATTAAAGGACATTAAACCAAAACATATCAAGCGAATCGATTTGGGGCCTTTTCATAACGTATTTGCCAAGGATGAAAATGAAATTACGCATACTATTTTAAGAAGTATAGCGAATAAAGATGTGCCTTTAGAATCGTATGCTTTATCATTAAGTATAGATGAAGTTTTTTCAGGAAATGAGTTTTCTGAAGGTGGATTTTTTTCAAAGCAAACCTTACAAAGATGGAATGATCCCATCCATAAAAGTTATGTTTTGGCACCACATCGCATTATTCAGTTATTGTACAGTAAAACTCCCAAAATTATGAACAGTTTGGCAAAGCCGCCGATCCAGATTTCAGATTTGAGGATAAGTAAAGTGTAAAAGTCTTCATTCACAGTCGCGGTATCCATTACTGCTAGCTGAGACTGAGACTGTAAACTATAAAAAAATGCAACAAAACTCCACATTCCCCATAAAACAAAATGAACTCGATATGCTTCGTGACGAAGCCACATCGTATCTTAAAAGTATCCAATGGGAGCAAGGTCAGCGTGCCAAAAGTAAAGACAAAAATGCTAAGGACGATTCTATTCTGCTTTATCTTTCTAGAGCTAATAATGGCACGAATATGGTGGAAACGACTTCCGTTTCCAAAACACTTTTGGAATTGAAAAAACGATTACTTCCAGATTCTATTGCTATTCCTGTGCTACTCAACCAAACTTTATATGCCGTTCAAGAAGGTTTGACCTTGGGTGTCTGGATCAGGGATAGTTATTATAAAGCCTCAGGATTGTCAA
>JBBSRC010000053.1:0-30714 GCA_038243395.1 Flavobacteriales bacterium
AAACAATCAATTGTGTTTCCCATTCAAAAGCGGAACCTAAACTATTTTCTAAATACTTTTTAAAGTGCCTGTCTGTACTTTTGCTTGAACCTTCTGATATATTTGAAGGAATTGAAACAGCACATCTGTTCATTTGGCTTATTAAATTAAATCTTTCAATATCTGGAAATGTTCTTGTCAATCTGTAATTATGGCTAACAAGATCAATTCCGTCTTGCCATACTTTAAGCTTTTTGAAATTATGTCTAGCCATTTGTCTAGTATCTAGGTTCTATTCGTCTATTTTCTAATTACGAAGTGGCTTCCCCGTCTTCAACATATGCTGAATCCTTTCCAACGTTTTTCGCTCTGTACAAAGTGACAAAAACGCCTCCCGTTCTAAATCCAATAAGTATTGCTCGCTTACCATTGTTGGTTCTGATAAGTCGCCTCCCGCCATCACGTAAGCTAATTTGTTAGCTATTTTTTTGTCGTGTTCGCTGATGTAACTGCTATCTTCCATAGCATCTGTTCCAACTAAGAACATCCCTAAGGCCTGTTTTCCTAACACTTTAATATCTGTGCGTTTTATAGGTTGGGTATAGCCAGCATCTGCCAGGAATTTAGCGTGTGCTTTTGCTGTTGCCAATTGTCGGTCTTTATTGACTACCACCACGTCTTTTCCTTTTTGAAGAATACCCAAATCAAAAGCTTCATAAGCGGAAGTGGATACTTTAGCCATAGCAACCGTTAAAAAGTATTCTTGAAGGATGTTCAATTCAACATCGCCTTTTCTAAAAAGATCTTGAGCACGAAGCGCCATTTCTTTTGAACCGCCACCTCCAGGAATCACACCAACACCAAACTCTACAAGTCCGATATAGGTTTCTGCCGCTGCCACTACCATATCTGCATGCATAGATAGTTCGCAACCACCACCAAGCGCCATTCCGTGAGGAGCAGCAACCGTTGGGATCGCAGAATAACGCATACGCATCATCGTATCCTGGAAATATTTGATGGCCATATTAAGTTCGTCGTATTCTTGTTCGGCGGCCATCATAAAGATCATGCCAATATTAGCCCCCACAGAGAAGTTTGCTGCTTGGTTTCCAACCACCAATCCTGCGAAATCTTTTTCGGCAATGTCTATAGCTTTATTTAAACCAGCAAGCACGTCGCCTCCAATGGTATTCATTTTTGATTGGAATTCTACGTTGAGAATTCCCTCTCCTAAATCTTCTACAACCACACCAGAGTTTTTAAAAACTTCTTTCGATTTTCTAATGTTGTCTAAAATGATAAAGGCATCTTGTCCTGGTACTTTTTCTTGTTTTTTGGATGGTATATCGTAAAAGAAGGTGTTTCCCTCTTTAACAGTATAGAAAGATTTATTTCCTGATTCCAGCATCTCGTTAACCCAAGCCGCAGGTTCAAGATTTTCCGCTTTCATCAGTTCAATACCTTTTTCAACACCAACGGCATCCCAGATTTGGAAAGGTCCGTGTTCCCAGCCGAAACCAGCTTTCATGGCATCATCTATCTTGTAAAGCTCATCGGTTATTTTTGGAATTCTGTTAGAAACGTAGGCAAACATTGCCGCAAAATTCTTTCTGTAGAATTCTCCAGCTTTATCTTTTCCTGAGATTAAAATAGGAAATCGATCAATCACTTTATCGACCGTCTTAGTCGATTCTAATGTCGCAAAATTTGCCGATTTTCGATCTCTATATTCAAGTGTATTTAAATCTAAGGTTCTAATGTCCTTGCCTTCTTTTTTGTAGAAGCCTTGGCCGGTTTTACTACCAAACCATTTGTTTTCTACCATCGTATTGACGAAATCGGGAAGTTTGAAAAGCTCGTGTGCTTCATCATCGGGAGCGTTTTCATAAATACCATTCGCCACATGAACTAAAGTATCCAAGCCAACAACGTCAACGGTTCTAAAGGTTGCCGACTTTGGACGTCCAATAACAGGTCCCGTTAATTTATCAACTTCTTCAACGGTCAAATCCATTTCCTTAACTTGATGGAAGAGACTTTGAATACCGAAAATTCCGATACGGTTTCCTATAAATGCCGGCGTGTCCTTAGCAATAACGGATGTTTTTCCCAAGAATTTCTCGCCGTAATTATTCAAGAAATCCAAAACATCTTGAGAGGTTTTGGGTCCTGGAATAATTTCAAATAATTTTAGGTAACGTGCAGGGTTAAAAAAGTGCGTACCGCAGAAGTGCTTTTGGAAATCCTCACTTCGTCCTTCGCTCATAAAATGAATAGGAATACCTGAAGTATTAGAAGTAATCAAGGTGCCTGGAGTACGGTGTTTTTCAAGTTTTTCAAAAACTTGCTTTTTAATATCCAACCGTTCTACAACGACTTCCATAATCCAGTCCACATCTTTCACTTTTGATATGTCATCTTCAAGATTACCAGTAGTTATTCTGCTGGCAAAGGATTGATCGTAAATAGGAGAGGGCTTTGATTTCAAAGAGGCAGTCAAGGAATCATTGACGATTCTATTTCTAACGGCTTTGTCCTCTATAGTCAATCCTTTAGCTTTTTCAGCATCATTCAATTCTCTAGGAATAATATCAAGAAGTAAAACATCAACGCCAATGTTGGCAAAATGACATGCAATACCGCTTCCCATAATTCCAGAGCCTATAATGGCTACTTTTTTTATTCTACGTTTGCTCATATTATTTTAAACTATTTTCTTTTTGATTGTATATATTTTTGTTCGAAATCAGATTATTGATCTTTTCGGCAACTTCATAAAAACTCTTTAATTGTTCCTCGGAAACGTTCTTGCGAATGGTTTCGTTAAAAGTTAATACTTTTTCCTTGGAGTACGCACGTTTTTTCTTTCCGAATTCGGTTAAGAAAATCAATACTCCGCGACCATCTTCCGGATTGGGACGACGTTCAATTAAACCACGGGCTTCCATGGATTTAAGGGTTCGTGATAAACTTGTGGCCTCCATTCCCATTTTAGGTCCCATAGAGGTGGAAGGCGTTCCTTTTTCGGGGTCAACACTCAATAGCGCGAAACCTGTGGCCATGGTGCTGTCAAACTTGGATGCTTCTTCATTGTACATTTTAGTAACCGCTAACCAGGTGGTTCTAAGTACATAATCAATAGTTTTATCTTTCATTCTAATTTATAAGGATTCCAAATATACAAAAATTTACTATGCGTGCATAATAAATGCACTGTTTTTATTTTAGAATAATTGGGCGAATTTTTCCCTATAACTAGGTATTAAGACTGTCAATACCAAATTGGTTTAGCCGTTATTCGTACTTTTGCGCAAATACTAACATTACATTAGTTTTACATGAAGTTATTTTTTAGAAAGCAGGAATATATAATTTTACTTTACCGTCTGTTTTTAGCCTATATCTTTTATTCTATTGCTCGTTTTTTATTCTTTCTCTATAATTATAGTGTTTTAGAAGTCCATTCTGTAAGTGCGTTTTTCAAACTTTCTTATTATGGATTGGCGTTTGATACGGCTGCTATATTATATGTCAATGGTCTGTTTATTTTGTTGTCTATTTTGCCACTTCGTGCAACCACTTCTTCGTGGTACAGAAAACTGTTATTTTACGTTTATTTTATAACCAACCTAATTGCTTACGCCCTAAATTATGCTGATTTTATTTATTATAAATTCAATTTTGCCAGAACCACTTTGTCGGTTTTGGATGTTTTAGAAAATGAAGCCAATAAAACAGCGATGTTTTTCCGTTTTATGTTCAGCTATTGGGACGTCTATATTTTGTTTATTGTAGTAAGTGTACTTTGGATTTATTTATATAAACGTATAAAGCTTCATCCAGTGAAACAGCGTTTATCCTCAAAAACTTATTATATATCGTCGTTGGTTGGTTTGGTGGTTATCGCGATTTTAATTGTAGGCGGTATTAGAGGAGGAGATTTCAAAAAAAGTACACGGCCTATTAATTTAGTCGATGCCAGTCGGCATGTGAAAAAGATGGAACAGGCAGATTTGGTTTTGAACACCACCTTTGCATTTATCAGAACCTTTGGCAATAACAGCTTTAAGAAAGTAGATTATAAGGTTTCTGAGGAAGAGATCCAATTCTACATCAAACCCATTAAAGAATTCCATAGCAATCCATCCATAAAACCGAATATCATAGTAATCATTACCGAAAGTATGGGTAGGGAATATATTGGGGCATTTAATAAGGACATGGGGATTGCCAAATACGTGAGTTACACACCATTTTTAGATTCCTTGGCGCAACACAGTCTTGTTTTCCCAAATTCTTTTGCGAATGGCAGCAAATCCATTCACGGGATGTCCTCTGTTTTAGCAGGAATTCCATCTTTTGCTGATGCATTTACCTCCTCTAGTTATTCCAATCAGGACATTCAGAGTTTGGTTTCGGTTTTAAATGATTTAGATTATGATACCTCGTTTTTCCATGGTGCTCCTAATGGCTCAATGGGTTTTTTAGGATTTAGCAATATTCTTGGTTTTGACCATTATTATGGGATGAAAGAATATGATAATGACGACGATTTTGATGGGAGTTGGGGCATTTGGGATGAACCGTTTTTACAATTCATGAAAACAACTTTGGATGATAAGAAGCAGCCATTTTTCAGTACTGTTTTTACGGTGTCGTCTCATGAGCCTTTTAAAATTCCAGAAAAATACAAGGATAATTTTCCGAAAGGCCACATCGCGATGCATCAGCCTGTTGGGTATACGGATTATGCCTTCAAGAAGTTCTTTGAAGCTGCTAAAAAAGAATCTTGGTTTGATAATACCATATTTGTGATTACTGCCGATCATCCTAATCAGGTTTACTATGATGTTTATAATAAGGTTATTAATAGACGAGCGGTACCTATTATGTTCTACAAATCGGATGGAACTTTAGTTGGAACAGATACTGATTTAGCACAACAAATAGATATATATCCCACTTTATTAGATGTGATAGGGTATGATAAGCCCTTTAGAAGTTGGGGTAGGAGTTTAATCGCTGAAGATGGCGTAGCGCCTTTTGCGATTAATTATAATGCATCCCAATACCATATGTTACGTGGAAATTACATCTGTACTTTTGATGGTAAAAATGCGACCGGATTTTATGACATAAATGACAAGAGCCTGGAGAATAATTTAATTGCTAATAAAACACTTGAAATGGAGGCCACTGAAATAGCCTGTAAAGCATTTTTGGAAGATTATTTTGAACGGATTGTGGATAAGAAACTAGGAAAATAAAAACCAAAAGAGCTTCAGATTTTGAAGCTCTTTTGGTTTAAGGTCTATAAATCTTTTCAATAAGATCCTTATACATTTCTTTGATAATCTTACGTTTCATCTTCATGGTTGGTGTAAGATGGCCACCTTCAATAGACCAAACATCAGGAGTCAATTCAAATCTCTTAATCTGTTCCCATTTCCCAAAATGATCATTGGCTTTATCGATTTCTTTCTGAATTCTGGCGATTACAGCTTCTGACTTTTGTATAGAGGTATTATCTAATTTGACATTTTTGTCTTTATGTTTGATCCAATCTTTAATGAACTCGAAATTGGGCTGAATTAGGGCAGCAGGCATTTTTTCGCCTTCACCAATGACCATTATTTGTTCGATAAATCGAGATTGCTTTAGTTCATTTTCTATAAGCGCTGGAGCGACATATTTTCCTCCTGACGTTTTAAACATTTCTTTCTTGCGATCCGTAATCTTTAAAAAGCCATCAGCGTCGATTTCTCCAATATCACCCGTATGAAAATAATCGCCAGTCATGACCTCTTCAGTTTTATCAGGTTCTTTGAAATAGCCTAGCATAACATTCGGACCTTTGACAAGGATTTCGCCATCTTCAGCAATTTTGACATCAACGTTGTCAATAATGCGTCCAACGGTTCCTACTCTAAAACCTCCATTGCGCATATCGTTTACAGAAATTACGGGAGAGGTTTCGGTCAATCCATAACCTTCCATAATTGGCATCATTGCAGCAGCAAATGTTCTTGTAAGTCGTGGTTGCAAAGCGGCACTTCCAGAAACCATCAGGTCTAAATTACCTCCAAGTCCTTCTTTCCACTTGCTGAAGATGAGTTTTCTCGCCAAATTGAGTTGGGTTTCATACCACCATCCGTTAGCGCCATAAGGTTCATATTTGAGACCGAGGTCTATAGCCCAGAAAAACAATTTTTTCTTGATGCCAGTAAGTTCAGTTCCTTTGGCAACAATCTTATCATATACTTTTTCATACAATCGTGGCACTGCAGTCATCACATTTGGCTTGATTTCCTGCAGATTTTCGCTCATTTTTTCGATGGATTCTGCGAAATAAATTTCCACACCACAATATTGATAGAGGTATAAAATCATGCGTTCAAAAACATGGCAAACAGGTAAAAAACTTAAGGCTGTAGATTTGCCATTTTCAAAAGGAACGCGTTTTTGACTATCCAGCACATTGGAAACTAAGTTATTATGTGAGAGCATGACCCCTTTTGGTCTTCCGGTAGTTCCAGAAGTGTAAATCAAGGTAGCCAAGTCATCGGATTTCACAAGGGCCATTTTAGACTCTACTTCATGTTGATTGCTATCCTCTTTTCCTAATTCTAAAATCTCTTTCCAGTTTTTTGAACCTTTGATGTCATCAAAAGTGTAAACTTCTTTCACTTTAGTATTTGCTTTGATGGCATTTACTTTATCCAATACCTCTTGGTCTGAAACAAAACAGTAGATGGAGTCAGAATGATTGAGAATATATTCATAATCTTCAGCAGAAATGGTTGGATAGATTGGCGTATTTTGTGCACCAATTTGTAAAATACCAATATCTAGTATATTCCATTCCGTTCTGTTATTTGTTGAAATTACCGCTATCTTATCATTTGATTGAATTCCTAAACGCAGCAAACCTCTACTTATAGCATTGGCTTGATCAATATATTCTTTGGTGGAAATGGAACTCCACTTGCCGTCATATTTGGTTATGAATGCTTTATCAAGGTTATAATGTTTTAGTTGATACCTTGGAATATCAAAAATTCTAGTGATTTCTGCCATTAGTTATATGAAGTTTAGTCTTTGCAAAGTATGAAATTAAATAGGATTTTCAAATCGAGCTCAAAAAAAACCAATTTATCCAATACCATTTTTTTTAACTGCGAATAGTTGAGAATTAAACCGTGGGCCATATTCCAACCAAATTTTAAATAACCAAGAATTACGATTTATTATTTAAGAGGATATAAATATAAAAGGTGGTAGAAACCGTCTTATTTGTTGTTCTACCACCTTTATACTTTTTATAATTTAATCACGTCTTAAGATCCGAGAACTTAAAACCACATAAACTTAACTTCACATTAAAGCATGGCCACCAATTTGCCCATAACTTCCATCGGATCCTTTTCTCCTTGCGGATTTCCTTCAGAAATAACGTTTTCAGGATCAAATAAATGCATCTCAATACCACTTTCCTTTTCTTCCTCAGCTATGGTTTTCATAAGAGCTTCCACGGCTGCCTTACTTGCCGAATAAGCGCCAAAACCTTCCATGAAAAAATGTGCCATGCCGCTGGTTACTGAAATGATTTTTCCTTTTTCACTTTTTCGAAGTTCAGGTAAAAAAGCTTGGGTTACCATAAATTGTGTACTTAGATTCAAATCCATAGTCTTTTTCCAATCCTCGAAGGCCATCTCACTTATTTTTCCCGTAGCTGGAACCCCACCTACATTATTGACCAATACATCTAATTTGCCATGGGTTTGCTCAAGTAAATTTTCTCTTAATTCTTGTATGCTTTTTTCATCGGAAACATCAGCAGGGATTACGATAACATCAGAATTATTAATTTCTTTGGCTACCTCGTCTAATTTCTCTCTACGTCTTCCGGTTAAGACCACCCGATAACCTTCCTTTGCTAAAGTTTTGGCTATGCCACGGCCCACACCTGTTCCTGCACCTGTAATTAATGCTATCTTTTTTTCTTGATTTTTCATTTGAAATAAATTTTTGTTTTAATAATGTATTTTATATTCATGGAAAAAGACGCCGTGATTTGCGTCTTTTTTATGTTTAAACGACCTTATTTAGGTCGACATAGGCTAAGATAATCAAAACTTAAGGCATTAGCTAAAGTTCAATAGACTGAATGGGCGTTTTCTCTTTCAATTTTTAACTGGTCATCTTAGTTTTTTTTCTAAAATTTATAATCACAACTGCAAGTAAAATAATTACAATTCCAATCCATTGCAGTCCACTGATATGCTCTCCTAAAACCCAATAGGCGCTGAAGACGGAAACTGGAATTTCCAAAGCAGAGACGATGCTACCAAGACCCGTTCCTACTTGTGGAAAACCTTTATTAAATAAAATCGGCGGAATAATAGTTCCAAAGACACCCAAAAAAATTCCCCATTTTAAAAATAGAGGCCAGTTAAATTCTTCGAGAATCTGAAAATTCCAAAACACTATAATTGCTAATAGACCACCAATTACCAAGTATTTTGTTCTGATTAAATTTGTGAGCTCCAATGATATTCTACTAGTGGCATACATAACTCCTGTAAAACTCATAGCTGCCAAAAGACCAAAACCAATCCCTCTAAGATCGAGGGTAATATCCGTTTCCAAAACTTTTGCCGCCAAGACGGTTCCAATTATAGCAATGCCAGCGCCTATCACTTTCGTTTTATTTACCAAGTGCCGCGCGATAAAATATTCCAGAGCCACACCCATCCAAATGGTTTGCATCAGTAAAATAATGCCTACAGAAACTGGAACATATTGAATGGATAAATAGTACAAACTACTGGTAAGTCCCAAAAAAGTTCCAAATAAAACCAATTTTAACTTTGGGTATTTTGTTGAAGTTTCAGGGTTTTCAGGATTGGTTTCTTTGGAATTCAAAAATGAAATAATGCTTAAAAACACTGCACCAAATAAATACTGTGAAAAAGCCAATCCTGCAGTACCATGTCCTGCATTATTTGCAAACTTTACAAATGTGGCCAAGATCCCATAACTACAGGCGCCAATGGCAATATATAAAACTCCTTTTAGATTTGAATCCATAAGTAACTGATGAATTTTGTTTTAAAATAAATAGAATCCCTTATTTCCGAAAAGGTAATTTAAATATTAGTTCTAGTGCACATTCACTCTTTATGGCGAAATCATTCATATATCAAAATGAAATTAAATGAAGAATAGCCTGTTTTTAGCTTATCCAAAAGAAATCTTTTGAAATTCCTATACTCGCTTATATCTTCAAACTTCAAAAAGTATAGAATATATTTACAATAATACCAAAACAAAAAATGGTAGAGCTCGGATCGAAACTCCCAACTCTGCCATTTTTAATTATAAATTTAAAGATTTACTGCTTTTCTATACTACCGACTACCTGTTCTGTTTTTGTCCTTCAATCCATTTTCTAGCATTAACAAAGGCTTCCAACCAAGGTGATACGTCGTCTTTTCTGCCTTCCGGATAGTGTGGCCAGTTCCATTGAAATGTTGAGCGCTCAATATGAGGCATGGTAACCAAATGCCTTCCCGTTTTATCGCTCATCATTGCGATATTGAAGTCAGATCCGTTTGGATTTGCTGGGTAGGCTTCATAACCATATTTCCCCACGATATTATAATTGTCTTCTGATAATGGTAAAACGAATTTTCCTTCACCATGTGAAATCCAAACACCTAAAGTGCTGCCCGCTAAACTTGACATCATAACGGAATTATTTTCCTGAATTTTCACCGAACTAAAGCCACTTTCGTGTTTTTTAGAATTGTTATAGGTCAATTTACCGTGACTTTCATGTTCTAGATTGACCAACCCAAGTTCCATCCAAAGTTGTGCGCCATTACAGATTCCCACCGAGAGGGTATCTTCTCTGTTAAAGAAATTTTCCAAAGCGATTTTGGCTTTCTCATTATACAAAAATGCACCCGCCCATCCTTTTGCAGAACCTAAAACATCTGAGTTAGAAAAACCACCCACAGTGCCGATAAACTGAATATCTTCTAAAGTTTCACGACCCGAAATCAAATCGGTCATGTGAACGTCTTTTACATCAAATCCTGCGAGATACATAGCATTTGCCATTTCGCGTTCCGAGTTGGAACCCTTTTCTCTTAAGATGGCTGCTTTTGGTCGCGTGGTTGGGAAATCTTCTAATTTTCCTGTGAAATGTTCCGGGAACTTATAGTGTAAAGCCTGATTCTTATAATTCTCAAAGCGATCTTTCGCCAATCCGTTTGCT
Organism: Flavobacteriales bacterium; assembly: GCA_038243395.1. Classification (GTDB taxonomy): domain Bacteria; phylum Bacteroidota; class Bacteroidia; order Flavobacteriales; family Flavobacteriaceae; genus Gelidibacter. Next base: position 10,265 of record JBBSRC010000053.1, read on the forward strand.
GTTTGTTTTTGATCAAGCAGGTATGAGGTTTTGTACCACATATCACGCAATTTCGAAACGGTCATCGTAAACACATCGCTTCCATTAATGATACTTACGAAATCGCCTTCAACCACATTTCCGATTTTGAAAAACTCCACCTTGGCGTCAGTAAGTACTTTTTCTGCGGAAGCGTCTTTGGCTTGAAACACAATACCTGCATTTTCAGCAAAAAGTAGTTTGAAGGAATCTTTTTCTCTTAATTCAGTAAGATCCAATTCAGCTCCTAGATTGTTATCGGCAAAACACATTTCTAGTAAGGTCGTGATCAATCCGCCAGAAGCCACATCGTGTCCTGCAACAATTTGATTATCCTTGATGAGTTTTTGAATGGTATTGAAAACCGTTTTAACGTAGGAAGCATCTTTTACAGTTGGTGCTTCGTTTCCGATTTTATTAACAATCTGCGCCAATGAACTACCTCCTAACTTGTAATTATCTTGAGATATATTGATGTAGTAAATGTTGCCGGAATTTCTTTTCAACACAGGTTCCACCACATTAGTAATGTCGTTACAGTTTCCAGCTGCCGAAATGATAACCGTCCCCGGAGAAATAACGTCTCCGTTTGGATATTTCTGTTTCATAGAAAGTGAATCTTTCCCAGTAGGCACATTGATTCCCAAATCAATTGAGAATTCGGAGACAGCTTTTACGGCGGCATAAAGTCGGGCGTCTTCGCCTTCGTTTTTACACGGCCACATCCAGTTGGCTGAAAGTGAAACACTTTCAAGATCATCTTTAAGAGGCGCCCACATGATGTTGGTCAAGGCTTCAGTAATACCGTTTCTACTCCCTGCAACAGGGTCAATCAAACCGGCAATGGGCGAGTGGCCAATTGAAGTGGCAACCCCTTCTTTTCCTTTATAATCTAAAGCCATTACGGCCACATTATTAAGAGGTAGTTGCAAAGGACCAGCGCATTGTTGTTTGGCCACTTTGCCACCAACGCAACGGTCCACCTTATTAGTCAACCAATCTTTACAGGCTACCGCTTCCAATTGTAATAATTGATCTAAATAATCGTAAAACTTGTCTTTTTTATAAATAACAGGATCGTAGTTTCTGATGATCGTTTGATCCGTCATGATTGTTTTTGGAGAGCTTCCAAACATATCATCCATTCCCAAATCCATGGGTTTGTGTCCTGTGGTTTGAGATTCAAAAGTAAACCGATTATTTCCGGTTACGTCTCCAACAGTGTACATTGGAGAACGTTCACGGTCGGCTATTTTTTGAAGAATTTCTAAATGTTTTTCGGCAATGACTAAGCCCATTCGCTCTTGGGATTCGTTACCAATAATTTCTTTGGCAGACAATGTAGGATCGCCAACGGGCAGTTTATCCAAATCGATAAGTCCGCCACTTTCTTCAACCAATTCACTTAAACAATTTAGGTGGCCACCCGCACCATGATCATGAATTGAAACAATATGGTTTACTTCACTTTCAACCATCCCACGAATCGCGTTGGCCGCACGTTTTTGCATCTCAGGATTGGAACGTTGTACCGCGTTTAGTTCAATTCCTGTGGAAAATTCGCCTGTGTCTGCTGATGAAACTGCTGCCCCACCCATTCCAATGCGGTAGTTTTCTCCTCCTAGGATGACCACTTTATCGCCAACTTCAGGAATGTCTTTTAGAGCTTGATCTGCTTTGCCATAACCAATACCGCCAGCTTGCATGATCACTTTATCATAGCCTAATTTGCGGGCGTCCGCTGAACTTGAAGAAGCGTCTTGATGCTCGTCGTGTTCAAAAGTCAATACAGAACCACAAATTAAAGGTTGTCCAAATTTATTGCCAAAATCTGAAGCACCATTGCTAGCTTTTATCAAAATATCCATTGGCGTTTGATACAACCACGGCCGTGCTTCCATTTTTTGCTCCCAAGGACGATTTTCTTCCAATCGGGAATATGAGGTCATATAAACTGCAGTTCCTGCTAATGGCAATGAACCTTTCCCGCCGGCAAGTCGGTCTCTAATTTCTCCACCAGAACCTGTGGCAGCACCGTTAAAAGGCTCAACAGTGGTTGGAAAATTATGCGTTTCTGCTTTTAGTGAAATAACAGATTCATAATCTGTAGTTCGATAAAAATCAGGCTTATCGGCTGTTTTTGGCGCAAATTGTTCAACGGTTGGACCTTTTATAAAAGCAACGTTGTCTTTGTATGCAGAAACTATGGTGTTAGGGTTTTCACTTGAAGTGTCACGAATCATCTTGAATAATGATTTTTCTCTTTCTTCCCCATCAATCACGAAAGTACCATTGAAAATTTTATGACGACAATGCTCACTGTTGACCTGAGAAAACCCGAAGACTTCAGAGTCGGTTAGATGACGGCCGATATTTTTGGAGATGCCTTCTAGATATTCAATTTCCTCGTCATTTAGTGCCAATCCTTCCTGTTGGTTATATGCCGATATATCTTCGATATGTTGAATGGCTTCTGGCTGAATGTGAATCGTGAATGAATCCTGATTGACACCGCGATATTTTTCAGAAATCATCGGATCGAAATCCATATAATCTTCAGAAACTGTTTGGAATTCTTCAATCCGGATGATATCGATAATTCCCATGTTTTGCGTTATTTCAACAGCATTCGTACTCCATGGTGTAATCATGGCGGCACGTGGACCTACAAAAAAAGCATCGAGAGATGCTTGTTCTATTTTAGGTTGATTGCCAAATAACCATTCCAATTTATTGATGGTCTCTGTTGTGAATTCTTTTGTGGCTTGAACAGCAAATACTTTACTGTTTTGGTTTCCGAAGAAATGAATCATTATGTCGTAGTTTATGCCTGAACCTTTGCTCAGACAGTTCGTGTTTTAAAAGTGCAAAATTAGTCTTTTTAAAGGATATTTTTTCACAAACAATCATAAAAAAAAGCGACTGGCACTTCGATAAACTCAGTGGCCATAGTCGCTTTAATTCTAAAATTAAGAATTTACGATCTGATCAATAATTTTAGGTAATCAAATCATGTTGTAATTTTAATATAAATAAATAAACTAATGAAGATGAATTGAAAACCATCCGATATTAAGCTTTATTAAAGCCTTATTTTTTCTGTAAACTTGCCATATAAAAACCATCAAACCCCGATTTGGAAGACAACACTTTTTCGTCTTTTAAAAAAGTAAAATCTTTGCCACTTTCCGAAGCTAAAAAGGCTTTAATTTGATCTTGGTTTTCAGAAGGTAAAATAGAACAAGTTGCGTACACCAACTGGCCCCCTGATTTAACCATTCTAGAGTATTGTTGTAAAATTTCCTGTTGGGTTATTTTTATTTTATCAATGAATTCAGGCTGTAACTTCCATTTGGCATCCGGATTTCTGCGAAGTACACCCAAACCTGAACAAGGAGCGTCGATCAAGACGCGATCGGCTTTATCATACAATTTCTTGATGACTTTTGTCGAATCGATAGGTCTTGTTTCTACGTTGAAAACACCGTTGCGTTTTGCTCTCCGTTTAAGCTCGTTGAGCTTGTTTTCATAGATGTCCATGGCAATTACTTGCCCTTTGTTTTCCATTAAGGTTGCAATATGTAATGCCTTTCCACCTGCACCTGCGCAAGCATCAACCACGCGCATGCCTGGTTCAACATTTAAAAATTTGGCCACCAATTGTGACGACGCATCCTGCACTTCAAAATGACCGTCTTTAAAAGCTTCGGTTTGAAATACATTGGCGCGCTCTTTTAATTTTAAGGCGTCAGGATAGTTTGCTATAAATTCAGTTTCAATATCCAAGTCGAACAACACCGCTTGTAAAGCTTCCTTGGTTGTTTTTAAGGTATTGACTCTTAAGATAACGTCGGCTTGTTCATTTAGAGCAGAAATTTCTTTGGTCCAAATTTCTTTTCCTAATTCTTTCTCGCCTAATTCGTCCATCCAATCTGGAATAGACTCCTTAAATTTCCTAATTTTAGAAAGTTCATCAAATTTACCTTTGATTTTTCGAGTTGGCGTGCTTTCAAAATAAGACCAATCCGGAAGTTTGATGCCTTTTAAAGTTGCCCAAACCGCGAACATTCTCCAAATATTATCTCTATCAAAAGGTTCTTTAACTTCAGCAATTTCAGCATAAAGACGTTTCCATCTTACAATATCATACGTGGTTTCCGCAACAAAGCCACGATCTCTAGCGCCCCAACGTTTGTCGCGTTTTAGAAGTTGTTGAATGACTTTGTCTGCATATTGACCTTCATTAAAAATGAGCATTAATCCATCAATAACTGCAAAACATAGATTTCTGTGTAATCTCATTTTTTAAGTTTTAAGTTGTTTGTCGTTGTGTTGTTCGACGGTAAATTTTATAATAAAAATTGCGACTGCAAAGCTACGTTAAAATGGCACGAATGCGAGACTATTTTCTTTTTTTTAAAGGTAAATCAAGTATCTTCCCCAAAAAAATGAGATGATGAAAATTTTGACCTATCTATTGATGCTTACCGCAGTTCTGTCTTGTAAAAGTAAAGAAGAAAATGTTAAAAATGAAATCACCTCCGTTGAGATTGAAGAGATCTACACCGATAGCGCGTTAAGCATTCGAGCGATTGACGTGGCCTCCGACAAGAGTATTGCATTTGCCGCAAATGACGGCGTATTTGGATTGTACAATCCACAAACTGAGCAGTGGATCACGGCAATACAAGATTACGACACTTTAAATTTGCAGTTTCGGGCTGTGGCCAGAACTGCAAATGACTTTTTTATGCTCAGTGTAGAAAATCCTGCATTATTATTTAAAACAGGAGAAAATGGCGTTATGGAAGTTGTTTATAAAGAAGAAAATGAGAAGGTATTTTATAATGCGTTGCGATTTTGGAATTCCGAAGAAGGTATTGCTATTGGTGATCCAACTGAGGATTGTATGAGCATCATTATTACAAGGGATGGCGGTCAAACATGGAATAAATTGTCTTGTGACAGTCTACCAAAAATTATGGAAGGTGAAGCAGCTTTTGCTGCGAGTAACTCCAATATCGCCATTGTAGGAAATAAAGTATGGATCGCTACTGGTGGAAAAACGAGTCGGATTCTATTTTCTGATGATAAAGGCAAATCGTGGCAAATCTTTAATACCCCGATGATTAATGGAGAGGCCACTACAGGCATTTATTCCATTGATTTTTATGATGAAAATAATGGATTTGCAATTGGGGGCGATTATACAAAACCTGACGATACGAAGGCTAATAAGATGCGGACTTCAGATGGCGGTAAAACTTGGCAATTGGTAGGAGATGGCACAGAGCCCGGCTATAGAAGTTGTGTGCAATATGTTCCAAATAGCAACGGAAAGGAACTTGTGGCCGTGGGAGAAAAAGGAATAGACTACACCTCTGACTCAGGCAATACCTGGAAGCATTTGAGCGACGAAGGATTTCATACGATCCGTTTTTTGAACGATAGTATTGCTTATGCAGCAGGGCAGGGGAGAATAGGGAAATTGAAATTTCCAGTACATGAACAATTAGAAACTAATTAATAAGGATAGCCAAAAATAGAAATCCCAAATTCCAATAAAGATTGTTGGAATTCGGGATTTTTCATTTTAAGAATTGACCTTAAGGTCGCTTGTGTTCCTCGCCATGCCGTTTTTTATATTCATGAAGCATCTTTCTGTTAAACTCATCTTCAGCCGTTTTCAACCTAAGGATTTTTTTTGCCGGTAATATTTTTTGTTTTAAAAGGTTTTCTATAAAGTTGATGCGCAAATTTTCTCGATCTCTTTCAAATTTAATAAGATCCATCAACATCACTTTGGCTTGTGCCTCGGTACCATCGTCTGAAATTTGCTTTCGTTTTTCATAGCCCAATTTTCGTTGGACAACTTTTTCAGTTTCATAAGTGTTGTATATCGGCCAAAACTTTTGGGCTTCTGTTTCAGTCAAGGCCAAACGTTCGGTAATAAAAGCAACTTTAAGTGACTTTATTTTCTCTCGCTTATCTGAACTTTGCGAGAAGCTTGACCAAGAGGTAAAAATCACAAATAAAATGAGGATTACTTTTTTCATTTTTCATTTATTAAATCTTCGATAGAAGTATTATTAAGAAGGTAATTCTCTAAAGACTCTTCTGTGATTGAGGAGGACACAAAATCATCCAACAACAGATCGTCCTCATTTAAAAGAGAAGCTATATCGTAAATATTAAGGTTTTCATTATTTAAATAATCTTCTATGGAAGCTGTTTCAATTTGATTTATGGATAGAATGTTATTTGAATTTATATAAACAGTCAGCATTAAAACTAAGGCAGCGGCAATACCTGAAATATAAGCTGCGTTTCGCCAAGACATTAAATTTATAACTTTTAGAGAATCATCATTTTTAAGACGTGTTTGTATTTTGTCATTAAATTCTTCAAAATAGTTATCAGGAACTTTATAGCCAGGAATTGAAATTGACGCCATCTCCTTTTGAACGTCCAGCTTTTTAAACAAGCGCTCATCGAAAGCGTCAAAATATCCATCAGGTGTTTTCATCCCTGATTCCTTAATATTATGTAAGTGACTTTTTCTCATGCTATTACTAGGACTTTATAATTCGTAAAAGGTTTAATGCGTGGTCAAATACTCTTCAATTTTTTTTACTGCAATATGATAAGAAGCTTTTAATGCGCCCTCACTGGTTTCCAGAATTTCAGACATTTCTGAATATTTTATGTCGTCAAAATATCTCATATTAAATACCAACTTTTGTTTGTCGGGAAGCGTCGCTATGGCTATTTGCAATTTTAGCTGAATTTCGTCCCCTTCAAAGTAAACATCGGCTTGAAGGTTGTCTATAGTTTGTTGCTGCAATTCTTCGCTATTGATATTTTGTAATTTCGAATTTCTTTTGAGATGAGTAAGCGCTTCATTGGTTGCAATCCGGTACATCCAGGAAAACAGTTTGCTTTCACCTTTAAATTTATGAATATTTTTGTAGACCTTGATAAAAGTATTCTGCAATACATCATCTGTATCATCATGGGAGATTACGATTTTACGAATATGCCAATACAGCCGTTCTTTATACAGCGTTAGCAATTCCTTAAAAGCGGATTCTTTTGTTTTCTCGGATGTTAATCTTAAAATGAGTTCTTGATCGTGATGCACAAAAGCGTTTTTTAATAAGACTGATGAAGGTATAGAAAGTTTAATTTATTATTTGGCAAGGGCGTGTTAAATAAAGAAACTTGATAAAGTTGACAATAACTTTAACATATATGGTCTAAATACAATTATATCTATGAATTGTATTTCTTTGCTCTCTAGTATTATTAAAAGTAATATTTTCACATTAATCTAATGGAATTAAGTGGTCAGGTTGTCCTGCACATTGCCTTTGAGAATAAAAGAAAGCCATTGGTAGTGGCATCCTTTTATTTAGTAAAAAAATATTTTGTGAAAGGAGCAAAGCGCAGTTTAAAACAGATAGTTTAACGCATTCTGCTGCTTAAGGATATATAGTATTACAGCTTTTTATCATTACTCGAAACTCTGCATATCGACAAGCATTTTATAGACGCCATTTTTTTCAATCAGTTCGTTGTGCTTACCTTGTTCTACTATTTCAACTTTTTGCATAACGACAATTTCATCCGCATTTTTAATTGTAGATAATCTATGGGCAATGACAATGGAGGTTCTGTTGCGCATCATGTTTTCGAGGGCAGATTGTACCAAACGTTCACTTTCTGTGTCTAGGGCAGATGTAGCTTCATCAAGAATCATAATCGGAGGGTTTTTGAGTACCGCTCTGGCAATGCTTAAACGTTGCTTCTGACCGCCTGATAATTTATTTCCAGAGTCGCCAATATTAGAATTGATTCCTTTAGGAAGGTCTTTTACGAACTCCCAAGCATTGGCGATTTTTAAGGCCTCAATAACTTCTTCATCGGTAGCGTTTTGCTTTCCGATTTTAATATTGTGGCTAATTGTATCATTAAACAAAATTGAATCTTGTGATACAACGCCGAGCATATTTCGCAGTGAAGACGTTTTTAAATTTCTGATATCTATACCATCAATATTAATAGTTCCTTCGTTGACATCGTAAAACCGAGTTATTAGGTTGGCAATGGTGCTTTTTCCACTTCCAGACTGTCCAACCAAGGCGACTGTTTTTCCTATTGGAACACTTAAACTGAAATTTTTAAGAACTGAATCATCCTCATATTTAAACGTGATGTTGTTGATCGCTATATTGGAATCAAAAGTATCTTTTATTATAGGATTATCTATTTCCTTGATCGTGTTTTCAGAATCCAAAAACTCTAGAATACGCTGAGCCGCACCATTTCCTTTTTTGACACCGTAACTAGCTTTTGCAATAGCTTTTGCGGGAGTCAAAATATTATAGGCTAAAGAGATGTAGCCGATAAAGAAGCTTGGATCCATGGAGTTGTCAACGAAAACTAAATATCCACCATATACCAATAGAACTCCAATTACAATGATTCCTAAAAACTCACTAATGGGAGAGGCTAAATTTTGTCGGTTTAGTAGTGTATTGGAAAAATTGTAATAACGTTCGTTGGAATCTTCAAACTTCTGGGCAAAGACTTTTTCTACGTCAAATGCTTTGATAATTCGTAAGCCCGTCATGGTTTCTTCAAGGATGGATAAAAAGATGCCTTGTTCCTGTTGTACTTTTAAAGAACCTTTTTTGAGGGATTTTCCAATTTTTGAAATTATAAATCCTGAAATAGGAATAAAAACAAAAACAAAGATGGTCAATTTGGTGCTCAGGATCAGCATCGCAATCAATGAGAACAAAATAGTCAAAGGTTCTCGAACGACCATTTCTAAAATTGATAAAAACGAATTTTTAACTTCATCCACATCACTACTGACACGAGAGATTGTATCACCTTTTGATTTTTCGGAATAGAAGGCGAGTGGTAAAGTGACTATTTTATCAAACATGACATTCCTGATGTCTTTTAAAACACCATTTCTTAAAAATGTGATGTAATACATGCCGAGATAATTAAAGAGATTTTTTAGCAAGAACATGCTAATGATCACTGCGACCATAAACATGAGAACTTTAAAATCGCCGTAAGTCTCAATTTTATCTACTATGAAATAGTTAAGGGAATCCTCCACAAAACTCTTGATGTTTCCTAAACCTTCATAGGTGGGCTTAGCGTAAGTTTCTCGTTTATCACCGAAAATGACCTTTAAAACAGGAATTAAAGCAACAAAGGATAAAGTGCTAAAAAGCGCATAAAGGATATTGAAAAAAATGTTGAGATAAGCATACTTTTTATACGGAATAATAAACCGATAAAACTTTTTTAAATACTCCATTTAACTCAGTTTCATATCTTTTACTATAGCGTTGATCTTCTCCTCCAATTGTGCATCTACGGAAGCATAGTTTTCTACAGATGATAATGGAGCATTAACGCTCATGTAAAATTTTATTTTAGGTTCCGTACCGCTAGGTCTTAGCGCTATTTTACTGCCATCTTCAGTATAGTAAATTATGACATTTGATTTAGGGATTTCAATAGATTCATCTTTATTGGTTATGAAATTTCTTGCTTTTGAAAGTTGGTAATCCTCAATTCTTGTCACCTTAGAACCGTTGATTTCCGTTAATGGATTTTCTCTGGCGTCAATCATCATTTGATTGATCTCCTCAGCACCTTCCATGCCTTTTTTAGTTATCGCCACCAAATGTTCTTTATAAAGACCATGAGAAACGTATAACTGTAATAAGGTTTCATAAAATGAACTTCCGTCAGCTTTCGCCTGTGCTGCAATTTCGCAAGCTAAAAGGGTTGAGGTAACAGCATCTTTGTCACGAACAAAATCGCCTACCATAAAACCAAAGCTTTCTTCTCCACCACCAATAAAATCGAGTTCAGGGAAATCCTTGATCATTTTGGCAATCCATTTAAAGCCAGTTAGGCCCTCCTTATATTCTACGCCATAAGATTTTACCAAAACTTCCACCATGGGGGTGGAAACGATGGTGGAACCTACAAATTCATTACCGTTAAGTTTGCCTTGTTTTTTCCATTGTTTTAAAAGGAAATCGGTCATAACCAACATGGCCTGATTACCATTGAGCAGAATTAATTTGCCCTCCATATCTCTTACCGCAACGCCTAAACGGTCGCAATCAGGATCTGTACCGATAACGATATCAGCATTGACCTTTTCGGCGAGTTCCAAGGCCATTTTTAAAGCCTCTGGTTCTTCTGGATTAGGAGATTGGACGGTCGGGAAATCCCCATCTGGAATTTCTTGTTCTTTTACAAGATGCACATTTTTATATCCGGCACGTTTCAACGTTTCAGGAACGGTTGTAATAGAAGTTCCGTGAAGTGAGGTAAAGACCACCGTTAAATTGTCTTTTGCTTTCTGATCGGTAAAATTTCCGTTTTTTACGGATGCATTAATAAACGCATTATCTACTTCTTTGCCTATAATCTCGATAAATTCGTCTTTGGCTTCAAAATTAATTTCAGAGTAATCCAGACTGTTAATTTCATCAACAATGGCTGCATCTTGAGGTGGTACCAACTGTCCACCGTCTTGCCAATACACTTTATAGCCATTGTACTCAGGAGGATTATGTGAGGCTGTCAAAACAATTCCACAATGACAATTTAAATATCTAACCGCAAAAGAAAGTTCGGGAGTTGTGCGAAGATCTTCAAATAAATAGACTTGAATGCTATTTGCTGAAAACACGTCGGCCACAACTTTTGCCAAAGATTTACTGTTATGACGGCAATCATACGCAATAACTACTTTAGGTGTTTCATTTGGAAATTGCTCGTGCAAATAATTGCTCAAGCCTTGGGTGTTTCTTCCTAGTGTATATTTGTTGATACGGTTGGTTCCAACGCCCATAATACCACGCATTCCACCGGTTCCAAATTCTAAATCCTTATAGAAAGCTTCCTGGATTTCTTTAGGATGAAAGGCGATACTGTCCTTGATTTCATCTTGTGTTTCTTGGTCAAATGTTGGCGTTAACCAAGTATTTATGCGTTCTAAAATTTTTGGCTCAATGTAAATCATGGCTATGTGATTATAATTAGTATTACAAAAATAGGAAATTAAGCAAATGATAGTTGATAACCGAATATTAATTTGATAGATTAGAAATTCAATTCATCGTTAATAAGATATCGTTTTTTATCGTCTTTAGTACGTAAAATAATTTCGCCTAAAAAGCCAGCAATAAAGAATTGTGTCCCGATTATCATGGTGGATAAAGCGATATAAAATTGCGGACGGTCTGTAATCAGTCGTCCACCTCTATTCAAAAACATTTTGTCGATGCCAAGATAGAGTGTAAAACCAAAACCTATCATAAACATGATTACGCCCAAAGCTCCAAAAAGGTGCATAGGTCGTCTTCCAAAGCGTGAAATGAACCAAATGGTCAATAAATCGAGGAAGCCATGGGTAAATCTGTCAATACCGAATTTCGTGCTCCCATATTTTCGAGCTTGATGAACAACTACTTTCTCGCCAATATTTGAAAAACCTGCATTTTTGGCCAAAACGGGAATGTAGCGGTGCATTTCGCCATGAACATCAATATTTTTAACCACATTGAGGCTATAGGCTTTAAGTCCGCAGTTAAAATCGTTCAATTTTACGCCTGAGGTCTTGCGTGCTGCCCAATTGAATAGTTTAGAAGGTAAGTTTTTTGAAATTAACGAATCGAAGCGCTTTTTTTTCCAACCCGAAACCAAATCATAATGCTCATTGGTAATCATGTTATAGAGCTCAGGAATTTCTTCTGGATTATCCTGCAAATCAGCGTCCATGGTAATGACTACCTCACCCTGTGCTTTATCGAATCCGGCGTGAAGGGCTTGTGATTTTCCAAAATTCTTAAAAAAACGGATGCCTTTTACGTTGCTGTCCTTTTGAGATAATTGCTCTATCATGTTCCATGAACCATCGGTGCTGCCATCATCGATAAAAATGATCTCATATGAAAAATGATTGGATTGCATAACTTTTGCAATCCAATCATATAATTCAGGTAACGACTCTTGTTCGTTGAGTAGTGGTATGACTACTGATATGTTCATTTATTTGTTTTCAAAATGTAATGTTTCAAAAGTAACAAAATTAATTAACGAAGATGATCTTCTTTTTTCATAATTAATCCAGCAATTAAAGAAACAATAAGCCCGAATATTAAGGAGCCAAGGACAGTGGACAAACTAAAAAACATAGGATTCATGAAAATGCTATTTATTTCCATAGCTTTAGATACTTGATCAGCACTCATTCCCGGATTTTGTTCAGTCATTTGTAAATGAGCCTGCTCTTTAGCTATTTCAATAAATTCGGGGTATACGAAAGAATAATGTATATAGGCATAGATACCTGCAATTAATCCGCCAACTACTGCAATGGCCAATCCAACCTTAATAGCCTCACCTAAAGAAAGGAACCCTGCGCTTTTATGCTTATAAGCTTTTATGCCATAAACGAAGACGACGACAGAGGCTACTGAACTGGCAATTGAAAGTGTCCAATCTTTTTCTAAATTTGCAACATACATAATGACCAAAACAACAATACTTACGAGGGCCAAGTAAAGTCCATAACTGTAAGCGATTGGTTTGATAGAAGATTTTTGTGTTTCCATAATGATTGGTTTAAATAGTTGATATAATAGGTTAGTAAGCAAATATAGAAAAACGTTACAAAAGAATTCCTGTGAAGACCTGAATCATGTTTTTAAAAAGAAGAATCTTTAATGTAAATTCGATCATGAAAATCATTCTATGGCTGAAAGCGAAAAATTACACCAAATCTGTTGCACATTAGTAAAAAATACTTAAATTTGCACTTCTAAAAATTGAACGATTTAAAGTATTTAGAGATGAAAAAAGGTATACATCCAGAAAATTATAGACTTGTAGCATTTAAGGACATGTCAAACGAAGACGTGTTTTTAACTAAATCTACGGCTAATACAAACGAAACTATCGATGTTGATGGTGTTGAGTATCCACTTATTAAGATGGAGATTTCAAGATCGTCTCACCCGTTTTATACAGGTAAATCTAAATTGATAGATACTGCTGGTCGTATTGACAAATTTAAAAGCAAATACGCTAAATTTCAAAAGTAGTTTAGCAACCATTATAGCAAAAGCCTGCAGAAATTTTCTGCAGGCTTTTTTGTTTTGTATAAATAACTTATTTTTGAGCTTTGAAAATTTATGCAATCGAAATAGTTGCTTATAAAACACTAATACTTAGATATTTATAGGTTTTGACTGATTTTAGGTAAATGCGGGATTTAGCGGTTGTAATATTTTTTCTTAATACTGAACTAACTACTATTATAATAAATGAACTACATTCTTTTTGACGGTCCCTTCAGGGATAATTTATTGCCCTTTACCTACACACGGCCAGTCGCTGATATTAGAATAGGTATTATGACCATTCGGGAGAAATGGGAAATGCATTTAAGATCGACCACTACAACAATTACTGAAGACTATTTGTCCGATAAGTACCCCATGGTGGAATTGGAGGAAAATGTGATGATCAATGCTTCTTATCTTCCCAATGATGAACTGGTGGCATTGGTAAGTGATTTAAAGGAAAATCAAGCTATTTTTAAAGGTGAGGATGTCATTGCTTTTTTCACAAAGGATGCTCAGGAAAATATCGACTTCCATGGGTTTGAAGCTATTGAATACAACGGTCAAGTTATCACTGTAGAACATACTTGGGATATTTTTTATAAAAATGGAGAAGCCATCGAGCAGGATTTTGAATTGATTACAAGAGGGAGGGTTTCACAGCCCATTTCGTCTACAAATAATGTTTTGGGTGCGCATAATGTATTTTTGGAAGAGGGAGCTACCGTTGAGTTTGCAACGCTTAACGCCAATTTGGGGCCAATCTACATCGGTAAGGATTCTGAAGTAATGGAAGGCTCCATGATTAGAGGACCCTTTGCCATGTGTGAGCATTCATTTGTTAAAATGGGAGCGAAAGTGTATGGTCCAACAACTGTTGGGCCTTATTGTACGATTGGAGGCGAGGTTAAAAACGCCGTGCTTTTTGCACATAGTAATAAAAGTCATGAAGGCTACTTGGGAAATGCCGTTATAGGAGAGTGGTGTAATATGGGCGCAGACACCAATTGCTCTAACCTTAAAAATAATTATGCCGAAATTCGGATTTGGGATTATAACACCGAAAGCTTCGCAAGAACGGGATTACAATTTTGCGGGATCATGATGGGCGACCATAGTAAATGTGGTATTAATACGATGTTTAATACCGCTACTGTTGTTGGCGTAAGTGCCAATATTTTTGGTAGTGGTTTTCCGCGTACTTTTATCCCGAGTTTTAGTTGGGGAGGTGCGGCTGGGTTAACGACTTATTTAACCAAAAAAGCATTTGAAGTCGCTGAGGTGGTCATGGCCAGACGTCAATTGGAATTAACCGATGTTGATAGAGCAATATTGGAGCACGTATTTGAAATATCCAAGAAATTTAGAAGGGATTAGCGGAAATAATTTCAGTCTGGAAGTTGTATTTCTTAACTAATACAGGAATTTAATGTTCCTGCAGGTTTTTTAGTAAAGTTGAGATAGAATGAGAAAATCCCTATCACAATCGCAATTTTAAAATATGAATATTTTAGTCGTTTTTCAATACGGCGATGAAAAGTCTGGAATTTTTGTTACGCAAAAAATTTATAGTATAGACACAATTTGATAATCACATTTATTCAATATTTTATTTAGTATAATTGAAATTGTCTTGTTATTAATTTATCATCCACCACATTTTTCCGTCCGAAGTTTTTAGTGATTGCGGAAAGCACAAACCATAAACTAAGAACCATTTTAGGACATTTGTATTATTTTCAAACTATTGCTTAACTTTGCGCTTGCAAATTCAATATCAAGGTGAATTTGCAATTTACTTTTAAATAGAGTTGCTATTTCTTTTACAAATAGCTTCTGTTTAAGAAAAGACGACTGTATTATGAGAAAGAAAGTAGCGTTTTATACTTTAGGGTGCAAACTCAACTTTTCGGAAACCTCTACCATTGCAAGATCTTTTGAAAATGAAGGTTTTGATCGTGTAGAATTTGATGAAAAAGCAGATATCTATGTAATCAATACATGTTCTGTTACCGAAAATGCAGATAAGCGTTTTAAATCTATCGTCAAGCAAGCCCAAAAAGTCAATGCTCATGCCTTTGTTGCTGCCGTAGGGTGTTATGCTCAATTAAAACCACAGGAACTGGCAGATGTCAATGGCGTAGATTTGGTGCTTGGCGCGACTGAAAAATTTAAGATTACCGATTATCTCAATGATCTTTCTAAAAACGATTTTGGTGAAGTGCATTCCTGTGAGATTGAAGAAGCTGATTTTTACGTTGGAAGTTATTCCATTGGCGACAGGACCCGTGCCTTTTTAAAGGTTCAGGACGGGTGTGACTATAAATGCACTTATTGTACCATTCCTTTGGCTCGAGGTATCTCAAGGAGTGATACCATGGAAAGTGTCGTTAAAAATGCCAAAGAAATTGCAAGTCAGAACATTAAAGAAATTGTTTTAACTGGTGTTAATATTGGCGATTATGGTAAAGGCGAATTCGGCAATAAAAAACACGAGCACACCTTTTTAGATTTGGTCAAACAATTAGATCAAGTAGAAGGTATTGAGCGTCTGCGCATCTCTTCAATAGAACCGAATTTACTGAAAAATGAAACGATTGATTTAGTAGCCAAATCAAGAACTTTTGTTCCACATTTCCACATCCCATTACAAAGTGGAAGTAATGATATATTAAAAAAGATGAAACGTCGTTACATGAGAGAACTTTATGTGGATCGCGTTTCAAAAATTAAAGAAGTGATGCCACAGGCGTGTATTGGCGTGGATGTTATTGTAGGATTTCCTGGAGAAACTGATGCGCATTTCTTAGAAACTTATAACTTTTTAAATCAGCTTGATATTTCCTATTTGCATGTGTTTACTTATTCTGAACGTGATAATACGGAAGCAGTTGAAATGGAAGGTGTTGTTCCGAAAAATGTTAGGGCAAAACGAAGTAAAATGTTGAGAGGCTTATCCGTTAAAAAACGTCGTGCATTTTACGAAAGCCAATTAGGAAGTATACGCACAGTTTTATTTGAAAATGAAATTAAAGAAGGTTACATTCATGGGTTTACAGAAAACTATGTCAAAGTAAAAACGCCTTGGAATCCTGAACTTGTAAACACCTTACATCAGATTGAGTTGACTAAAATTGACGATGATGGTATTGTAAGGTTTGAGTTTATGGAGGTCTTATCCACTTAATTTCATTTTATTAAATCGATAAAACGTTTCTTATCCTTCTTTTCCGCAATTTGACTTGTTTTTTATAGAAGGTCATCCCGTATCTATAATTTTGACGTTGTCCCATCTTTAACAACGCATATAAATGAAAATTAACTTACGCTTACTTTTTATCTCAGTTTGTTTTCTTGTAAGCTTAAGCTGTTCTAATGATGATTTCACAAACCCAGTCATTGGTCATTGGGAATTGGTAACCTGGTCTGTGGACATTCCGTTTGAGTTAGATAACGACATGATTTCTAGTTCAAATTATTTAGATAAAACAGCCTGTAACGTCAACGAAACCTTAACGTTCGATAAAAATGGGACGGTAACTTCTAGAGATACATTCAATCCCGAAATCACGATCAGTTTAAAAGAAGATACTTCTGATATTTACATTGTTGAGGAAATATGTGCTGAGGGAAGTATTGGTTTTTCGACGTCCTATGCTCAAGTCAATAATCAAAATATAGAATTGAATGGTGCAGTTGGACTTGTAGAAACTAAAAAATTAACGCTTGTTTACCCCAATGCCATAAAAATATACAATGAGGCACTGACGGATGTGATTGAAAATAAAAATCTCACTTTGGTTTATCTCAGAAAATAAAAAAAAATCCGAAAACTTAATTTCGGATTTTTTATAATTTTAAATTCTGATTCCTACAGGAAGCATTTTCTGATACTTTCTGTTTTTTCTTAAGAACTTAGCTATTTCCGGACTCGTCGGAACAACACTAATGTTACGATCGGAGATGTTTTCAAAAACCATGGTTAAAAAATTAGTTTCAAATTCTTCGGAAGTAATGCTCTCAGGAATACACAATTTGGTTAGAAAAATTTTACGATCTTGAAGAGAGTATTCGATTTTTGCTAAATCGTCTTCAACTTTTAATTCAAATTGACGTAAGAAATCATTGTCAACTAATTCTGCTGCATCAATCATAATAATATGTTTAATTTTATTTAAGGGTTGGAAGGAGGTGGCCGCTATTTTTATATAGCTTTGCCTGACAAATTTACGAAAAATAACCTTAGCATTGGTCAAATGGGATGTTAAATACTTAGGAAGTAAACCTTTACGTGGCTTCAATGCCTTTAATATCCTATATTACTTTAATTAATAAATTTCGAGTACGATTAAAATCAGCACATGGAGAAAGAAATTATTCCTGTTTATCTTATGCCAGGAATGGCGGCGAAACCAACCATATTTGATCGCATAAAATTACCAGAGGATCAATTTAAAATTTATTGGTTGGAATGGATGATTCCCGAAGTTAATGAAAGTTTGGAGCACTATGCTAAACGCATGATCGAAAAGATAGAACATAAAAACCCAGTCCTTTTAGGAGTATCGTTTGGAGGAATATTGGTACAGGAAATGAGTAAGTTTATGGATGTTAACAAGTTGATTGTGGTAAGCAGTGTAAAATCTCGGCATGAACTTCCTAAGAAGATGAAACTGGCGAAATTTATAAAGGCTTATAAGTTTGCACCTACACAATTGCTTTCTAATCTCGATGCACTTAAAAAGTATGCTTTTAATGATGCTATTTCCAAACGGATTGATTTGTACAAAACTTATCTAGCTTTAAATGACAAGCGGTATTTGGATTGGGCGATAAAGGAAATGTTGCTTTGGGATCAGGACGAGCCGAATAAAGATGCCATTTATATCCATGGGGATAAGGATGCCGTTTTTACACATTCTTGTGAAGGAAATTGTATCGTGGTAAAAGGAGGAACCCATATTATGGTCGTTACAAAATACCGATGGTTCAATAAAAATCTTCCGCAACTAATAACAGGTTCAAATTGATTACTGTTGAATTATTTTTTTACATTTATAAAAAATTTAGAAAATGAAAATGATTAAGAATTTACTAGCTATAATTGGTCTTGTTTGCATTTCAGGGCTGTTTATCTTTGCTGTTCAAAAGCCTGCCGACAATGTGGTGCAGCCCGAAGAAAAGACGATCAACGGTTATAATATATATGCTGTAAAAATACCTGATGATCTTAATTTTGCAGATGAACCTATGCCGTTATCAGATCCCGATGTTTATGAGCGTATGGACCGCGAACTTTTAGTTAACACCTACTGGCAATCCAATGGACTATTGATGTTTAAACGTGCCCAGAAGTATTTTCCAATTATAGAACCGATCTTAAAAAAGCATGGTATTCCAGACGATTTTAAGTATTTGGCAGTCATAGAAAGCGGCTTGACCAATGCCGTTTCTCCAGCAGGAGCCAGAGGGGTTTGGCAAATCATGCCAGCCACTGCAAAAGAAAACGGTTTAGAAGTTAATGAAAATGTCGATGAACGCTATCATCTGGAAAAATCCACAGAGGTGGCTTGTAAATATTTGTTGCAGTCAAAAAGAAGCTTAGGTTCATGGACTTTGGCTGCTGCTGCTTATAATGCTGGAAACACAGGGATATCACGCCGATTGAGGGAACAGAATGTAAATGGTTATTATGATTTATTATTAGGAGAGGAAACTGGTCGTTATATGTTTAGAATTGTCGCTTTGAAAGAAATTATGAACAATCCAAAAACTTATGGATTCAATTTTGAGGAACCTGATCTCTATTCCAATATCCCAACGTTTAATGTTATCGTAGATAAAGACGTGACTAATTTCACTGCGTTTGCAGAGGAGTACGGTATTAATTACAAAATTCTTAAAATCCATAATCCTTGGTTAAGGGAAACCCGATTAAACAATAAATCAGGTAAAAAATACGTCATAGAAATTCCTGAGGCAGGACATTATCCTAAATCCTAAATGGTCACATTTATTTCGACAAATATTTGGATGATAGTGATAGGTGTTAATTATCTTCTTGTCATTCTGGCAGCATTTACTGTGCTGACAAAAAATAAAAACCCAACCAAAACGATATCTTATATTATCGTTTTGGTTTTTTTTCCTTTTTTCGGACTAATCGTTTATTATCTGTTTGGGCAGGAATACCGAAAAAATAAAATCTTCAATAGAAAACACCTTCTCAATCAAAAAATAGTTGCAGATGTCAGTGAGCGTCTTAAGCCAGATAAGCAGGAAATAAAGGATTTACAGGAAGATCTTTTAGATGATAAGATACGACTGGTAAAATTGCTCCACAGTAACGAAAATTCGCCCTTAACTGTTAATAATGATGTCAAGATTATTAAGAATGGGGAAAATAAATTCAAGTTCCTTTTGGCTGATTTGAATGAAGCCAAAACGCATATCCATATGGAGTATTATATTTTGCGTGATGATAAAATAGGGTGCCAAGTAATCGATATTTTGTGTGATAAGGCAAAACAGGGGGTTAAAGTAAGATTGAGTATTGATGATGTTGGTAGTAGCATTTCCAGAAAGAATAAAAACAGAATGACCGATAGCGGGGTAGAATGGTATGCTTTTATGCCAGTTCTTTTTCCTGGATTTACCGGGAAGATGAATTATCGAAACCATCGTAAAATAGTAGTGATAGATGGGAAAACAGGGTATATCGGAGGAATCAATGTTGCTGATACCTATGTCAATTATGATGATTCTGATGCTTATTGGAGAGATACTCATCTCCGGATTATTGGAGACGCCGTTAAATCCTTACAAATTCATTTTTTAATGAATTGGGAGTTTGTTTCAGGTAAAAAGATTGAATTGGAAGAAAGTTTTTTTCCAAAGGATGCTTGTGAAGAGTGTGTGGCTGTGCAAATCGCTGCCAGCGGACCAGATACGGATTGGGCCAATATTATGGAAGTCATTTTTACGGCCATTGTTACCGCTGAAAAATATGTGTATCTGACAACGCCCTATTTCATACCAAATGAGCAGATTATAACTGCCTTACAAGTAGCTTCAAAAAGCGGTGTCGACGTCAGATTACTGATTCCAAAGGATTCTGACTCCTGGACAGCAAAACATGCTACAAATTCGTATATTGAATGTTTGCTGGATGCCAATGTGAAAATCTATAGATATTGCAAAGGTTTTATACATGCTAAGACTATTGTGATTGACGATGTATTCAGTACGGTGGGCACCACA
>JBBSRC010000054.1:0-29980 GCA_038243395.1 Flavobacteriales bacterium
GATGCTAATGATGCACTACAATCTCTTAAAGACAAAATGGAAGGGAAAAGTTAATCCGACCATTTTAATAAAAAGAAAAGCCTTCAACTCACGTTGAGGGCTTTTTTTATACTAGCAACTTCTGTAGAGAGATGCCTTTTTTTAGGTACTAAAAATTTTCAACTTTTGATAGATGAAACAAAATATTATAATTCACAACTCCCCAACTAAACAAACAGAAATTCATTGCATACAAGAATTTTTATCCTAAATTTGTCATCCAATCCGTTTGGAAAACTATGAGTCAAAAAGTTCTACTTAACGCCAAAGAGGTAAACATCATTCTTCATCGATTGGCTTGTCAGCTGATCGAAAAACATAACGACTTTTCGAGTACGGTGCTTATTGGTCTTCAACCACGAGGCAAATTCTTGGCCAATAGGTTGGCTCAAATTTTAAAAGATGATTATCAGATCAAACACATCCAATTAGGCCTATTAGATATCACTTTTTTCAGAGATGATTTCCGTCGTGGAGAAAAACCATTGGAAGCCAATACTACTGAGATTAATTTTATTGTTGAAGATAAAAACATAGTATTTATTGATGATGTGCTCTATACCGGGCGCAGTATCCGAGCTGCTTTAACGGCCATTCAGTCTTTTGGAAGACCTAATGAAATTGAGTTATTGACCTTAATTGATAGACGATTTAGCCGACATTTACCAATTCAACCAAATTATAGAGGACGACAAGTAGATGCCATCAGTGGAGAAAAAGTCAAAGTGAATTGGGTAGAAAATGGAGGAGAAGATGCCGTTTATTTAATTAATAATTAAAATGACGAGCGAAGAATTATTTCAAATAGATAAAAAAATCACCGAAAATGGAGATCAAGTGATCGTTTCCTTTGGACCCTTTGATGGTTTGGACGAAATTCATCGCATAAATAACTTAATGTTTGATAATATTTCTGAAGACATTGGCAGATATGATGGTCATGCAGTGAATATGGATGATACTGATGGACAACTTTTTGCCTATGGTAGAAACGCAGAGGAGTTATTTAAACTGATGAAACCAATATTACTGCAATTTGATTTTTTACAAAAAGCGACGGTTTATCTGCGTTTCAATAATGAAGATGGATCTCATAGTGAACTTGAGTTTCGATTGGAGGATGTTGCTTAGGAAGAGGTAAAGAATAGAATATAGAGGTAGACTAAATTGAAATTGAAAATGAATTTGAAGTCGAGTCCCGATAACTAGCAAGAGAACTTGGAACCTTGAATTTCGAATTTTAAACAAGTGTAATAATAAATAATAAGAATAAAAAAGATTAGCAATGAGCGAATTAAGTGTCAATCACTTATTGGGAATAAAATATCTAAATTCACAGGATATTCAACTGATTTTTGAAACTGCCGATCACTTTAAGGAAGTCATTAACAGGCCCATCAAAAAAGTACCTTCGCTTAGAGATATTACTATTGCCAACTTATTTTTTGAAAACTCTACCCGAACAAAATTATCCTTTGAATTGGCCGAAAAACGGCTCTCTGCGGATGTTATAAATTTTTCTGCATCACAGTCATCCGTAACAAAAGGAGAAACTTTAATTGACACCGTTAACAACATTCTTTCCATGAAAGTGGATATGGTAGTCATGAGGCACCCCAATCCTGGAGCCAGTGTATTTTTATCACAACACGTTAAAGCTAGTATTATTAATGCCGGAGATGGTGCTCATGAACATCCAACTCAGGCGCTTTTGGATAGTTATTCCATAAGAGAACGTTTGGGTCAGGTAGAGGGAAAAAACGTCGTCATCGTGGGTGATATTTTACATAGTCGCGTGGCACTTTCCAATATTTTTGCCCTTCAATTGCAAGGCGCAAACGTCATGGTTTGCGGCCCTAGAACTTTATTGCCAAAATACATCGACAAACTTGGTGTAAAAGTGGAAACCAATCTAAAGAAGGCATTGCAATGGTGTGATGTGGCCAATATGCTTCGGGTACAGAATGAACGTATGGATATGACGTATTTTCCATCTACGAGAGAATATACACAGCAGTATGGTGTCAATAGAGCCTTGCTTAATCAATTGGACAAGGAAATCATCATTATGCATCCCGGACCTATTAATCGTGGGGTGGAAATTACCAGTGATGTGGCCGATTCCAAACAAGCCATTATTCTAGATCAAGTTCAAAATGGTGTGGCGATTAGGATGGCGGTCATTTATTTATTAGCTTCCAAAATCAAACATTAAATTCAAATTATATGATTTTTGATAAAGAGAACAATATCACTCTTGTAACGCAGAAGAAAAGCACCGTTGTAGAATTGGTAATGAAACTACAGGCGACCTATCCAAAATTCGAAAATGATAATGTCATCATCAATCTATCTGTTTTAAATAAAGTGACTTTAACGGATGTTATTGAGTTTTTGGAAATTTCAAACCGACATCGGAGTGCCAAGCATTCTTTTATTATTGTCACTGATCAGGCTAATTTAGATGAAATTCCAGATGAACTTCTTGTTGTTCCAACCCTTAAAGAAGCCTATGACATTATTGAAATGGAAGAGATGGAACGGGATCTTGGATTATGAAAAAGAGTTAGGAGATTAGATGTTTAAAGTTTAAATGTAAACGAAGTAATTTTGATCTATTCTTTCTGAAGAGTCTCTAAGCTTATCAACTCTTAAACTTCTAAACTTAAAAAATGAAACTTACAATCCTTGGTTGCTTTAGTGCAACACCTCGAAAAGATACCAATCCAACTTCCCAAGTTTTAGAAATTAAAAATCATCTTTTTTTGATTGATTGTGGGGAAGGAACCCAAGTGGAATTGCGGCGGAATAAAATTAAATTTGCCCGCATCAAACATATTTTCATTTCCCATTTACATGGCGATCATTTTTTTGGCTTGGTAGGATTGATTTCTACCTTCCGGTTGTTGACTCGCGAAACCGAATTGCATATCCATTGTCCAAAAGGATTAAAGGAAGTCATTACACTGCAAATGAAATTGGCTGACTCCTGGACCAACTATCCGCTTTATTTCCACGAATTAACATCTGATGTTTCTGAACTTATTTTTGAAGATGAGAAAGTGGAGGTGTGGACTATCCCATTGGATCATAGGATTTATACTAATGGTTTTTTATTTAAGGAAAAAGAAGGCGAACGTCATCTGCACATGCCCTCTGTTATCGAAGCTAACATTGATATGGCTTATTATAACAAACTGAAACAAGGTCATGATGTGCTTAATAAGGAAGGCGTACTTATAGACAATGAAAAAGTAACCTTGCCGCCGAATCCGACAAAGAGCTATGCATTTTGTAGTGATACCGCATATAAGGAAGATATCGTACCGATCATAAAAAATGTAGATGTATTATATCACGAATCTACTTTTCTTGAGAAGCACGCTCATTTAGCGCCAAAAACAAAACATTCTACCGCCAAGGAGGCGGCGCTTATTGCAAAAAAAGCAAATGTAAAAACCCTTATTCTAGGTCATTTTTCAACTCGATATGAGGATTTGAATGAATTCAAAAGAGAAGCAGAGACTATTTTCAAACCAGTTAAATTAGCAGATGACGGGAAGCGTTTTAATTTTGACTAAACTCTTCGAGATTTTCGGTCCATACAATGGCCTCGTTTAATTCGTGACAACGTTTCAAACTTTTGTTTGTAAACAGCTTTTCTAATGATGCGTTGACATAAGCTAGGTCGTTATAGGCAACCGCAGCAATAGCAATAATAAAATCAAATTCTTTTTGAAAACGCAGCCATAATTGTGGCTCAATCGAGTAGGATTCGACCCGATTGGAAATATAGGCGATTTGTATTCCATCTCCATAATAATCTAAAGTAGCACCAATCACTTCTAAAATTTTATCCCAATCTAAGTGGACACCTTCGTGAATCTCAGAAATCACAAAACTGTCACATAGATAATAGTTACCAAAAGAAAATTCTATTTTTGAATGTGGGAGCAGGTTAAAATATTTACTTTCTTCAAATCGCATTTTAAGAATATTAATGTTTAAATTTATAAGAATTAAGCCACAAAAAAAATAAAATTGTTTTTTTAACATTTTAAAGTATACAGTCATGAACGCAGATTTAAGTAATTATCGGAAGTCATATGAGAAGCAAGAATTGCTGGAAACTAATATAAGTGACAATCCAATGGAAGTTTTCCAAAAATGGTTTCATGAAGTGGATGCCAATTATAACGAAGGTGAAACTAATGCCATGACAGTTTCTACATTTGGCTTAGATGGTTTTCCTAAAAGTAGGGTAGTCCTTCTTAAAAAATACACGCACGAAGGTTTCATATTTTACACCAATTATAAAAGTGAAAAAGGGAGGGATATTTTTGCCAATCCGAAAGTTTGTCTGTCTTTTTTTTGGCCTAAAGCTGAACGTCAAGTAATCATCAAAGGCTTGGCTGAAAAAGTGTCGTCAAACATGAGTGATGGGTATTTTGAATCCCGACCTCGAGGAAGTCAGTTAGGAGCCTTAGTATCTCATCAAAGCGAAGTGGTATCAAACAGAGAGGTCCTTGAAGAAGAACTACATCAGTTAGAAGAAAGATTCGAAGGCAAGGAAATACCTAGACCTGAACATTGGGGAGGTTTTATTGTAAAACCCATCTCCATTGAATTTTGGCAAGGGCGCCCAAACAGATTGCATGACCGGATCAGATTCACTTTGAACGAAGAGTTTGATTGGATTATGGAACGACTTTCGCCATGATAACAATTGTTATCAAAGATGCAAACACTTCAATCCAACTTCTGCTTTTATACTTGTCTGCCTCGTTCAAGTGTACTTAATCTTCCTAAAATCAATATACTTCACAAAAGATGGAAATGAGGGTGATTTGATTTATGTCAAACTAATTTGAGTTATTCATCATTTTTAATTTATCCTCGACCAATTAAATTTTCTTCTGCTTTTCACATAACTAACCATTCCAGATCATCAGACGTTTTTATTCTGAGCGATAGTCAACCGTGCGGTTTATGTCTTTATTTATTGTCATATAATAAATGTGACCCAAGCCCTACTAATTTTTGACACATCATATTGTGTATGCTATCTTTTCTATACTTTACTAATAACCTTTTTCGGAAAGCTATCAGGAATTGTCCTTAACTTAGTTTTTACTTTTAGTCCATATCGACAAAATGCCCAATCTGTCGACTAAGAACACTATTCTAAGAAATAATCTTGCATTTCATCGATGATTTACTTATTAAACCGATAAACTGCGTGTATTTCATCGATTTTAACACTTCTTTAACAGTTTGCGTCTTCAAGTATATTAATTTAGCACTTCCAAACCGAATTAACCTACTTATGAAGCCTACAACCTACCTACTTTTTATGGCATTATTGGCCATGCTAACTTTTTCTTGTTCATCGGATGATTTTCAAGAAAACATAGATCAGACATTATTAGAAAAAGCACCACCTATTAAGCTAATAGAAGTAGAAATTTTAGAATTAATTAATGATTACAGGATAGGAATAGATATGGCTCCTCTGAATAACTTAAGTATTATTAAGTCTGTAGCGTTCACACATACAGATTATATGGTTTCTTTAAATCAGGTCAATCATGATAATTTTTTCCAGCGTAAAACAAGTTTGGTGCAAAATGCCGCGGCAACTAAAGTATCCGAAAATGTGGCCTATGCCTACAGTTCTGCTCAGTCAGTCGTAAAAGCATGGTTAAATAGCCCGAGTCATAAAGCAACAATCGAAGGCGATTTCACTGATTTTGATATTTCTGCAGAAATGAATTCACAAGGAAAATGGTATTTCACAAATATATTTATTAAGCGTTAGTCTCAAATATATTTCTTAAAGTTGTATTAGTTATTTTGAAAGAAGCCGCTCCTATAAGAGCGGTTTTTTTACTTTAATAAACTATAATTTTCATGATGATAAATACTGAAATTATAATATTGTCAAGTGCAGATAACAACGTTTATTGTGATTCAAGTTGATCTCTCTAAAATAATTTTACATATGAATATTTGGAGGCTTATATCTTAAATCACAAATGTTTATAAAAAATAATAGTTCTTAGTATAAAGTTTTATGATACAAGGCCATATTCTAATTTCTATCATCTTTATTAAACTTAATTTTATTATCAAACACATCTAATTTCAAGTTGAAAATCGAAAATTTTATTCTTCTCAATTAATTGATTTAATATAATATAATTCTTTTGATTATTTTCTTTCAAAATTTAATAATCACTGGATGTCGCCATCTAATATCACAGTAACATGCCTATCTAAATATAATAGAATATAATTAAAACCGTGGCGCTCGTTTAGGGGTAAATTATAGTTTGTATGCAATTAGAATAATTGGGTAAGTGCAAGGCCTTCTATAATGGTGTATAGTTTAAATAACTATAAATCTACTATATAGGATTCAGTAGAATTAAGTTTGATGAAAAAAATATGTCTTAAATGTTTTTGTCTATTTTATAAATTTTAGATAGGAGAATGTCATTTCCTATCACATTATGCAAGAACATTGTGAATTTTCGAATTTAAACGAGAGAGTTAACCATGCTAACCAATTGCAGATATTTATTATCTATTAAACTTCAACTTTGAAATTCCCAAAAGGGAACCTTATTTTCTTTCATAATTAGACAAAAAAAAGCAGACCCGGAGGTCTGCTTTCATAATCATGCCTTAAGGAAATTAATCCTTCAATATATAGAAGTATGATCTTCTGTTTAATTGGTGTTCTTCCGTAGTACATTTCACGCCGTTTGAACATTTGTTAAGCAATTGGCTTTCACCATATCCAATAGCACTTTCAATGCGCTCTGAGGAGATTCCTCTAGATAAGATATAATCTCTTGTCGATTTTGCTCTTCTATCAGATAACTTCATGTTGTAATTGTCACTTCCTCTACTGTCGGTATGCGATTCAATTTTGATAACCATTTCAGGGTGATCTCTCATCACATCTACAATATTTTCCAATTCGTATTCAGCGTCTGTTCTAATATTCCATTTGTCAAAATCAAAGAAAATTGGATTGATTACAATTTGGTTCGCGTCAATGAGTGGGGTTAAGTAAAGATCGGCATTGTTCTCTTTTCCATCTTCAAAATTAGTAGTCACTTCTTTTAAAGCATCTTTAAAATCTTTCTTGCTACCTAATACTGTGTAATTTTTATCACACTCCGCATCAAAAGTAAAAGCTCCGGTTTCTGTTGTAGTTACTGTGGAAACAATTTTACCAGATTTATTAATTAATTTCACTTCCACATTAGATAGAAGTTCATTGGTTTTAATATTCCTGGCGATCCCTTCAATTTTCTGTTTGCAAGGTTCTGCGTTAAATCCATAAATGTCATCGCTTCCTTTTCCTCCTGGTCGGTTAGAAGAGAGGTAACCTGTTTTGCTACCATCATTCATATAGAAGGCAAAATCATCGTAACTACTGTTATAGGGTGCACCAAGGTTTTCAGGCTCAGCACTGACATCGATTAGCACATTAGATTTATAAATATCCAATAAACCTAAATTTAAATATCCATCAGAAGAAAAATAAAGTGTATTGTCTTTAGAAACAAATGGGAACATTTCACGGCCTTCGGTATTTACATTTGGACCAAGATTTTTTGGGTCGCTATATTTTCCGTTCTCTAAAATATCAACTTCATAGATATCAGTTTGTCCAAAACCACCATCGCGGTCTGACACGAAATATAACTTTTTGTTGTCTGGACTTAAAGCTGGGTGTCCATTGGAAAAGTACTTGTCATTAAACGGTAATTCAACCACATCAGTCCATTGTTCATTTTCTAAAGTAGCTTTATATAGTTTTAAATGAGAAGTTCCCTTGCGGTCGTAATCCAGTTTATTTCTTCTGTCCAAATTATCACGTGTGAAATACATGGTTTGTCCATCATTAGTGATGGCTACAGAGGCTTCATGATAAGGTGTGTTGATTTTTGAGGAGTTTATAAAATCCGCCTCGCTATATTCTATTTTACCATTGCTATCTGTTACCGTGACCTGATAGATATCCAAAAACGGTTCATCGTTCCAGCCATATCTTTTTTTAACTTGTGTATCTCTGGCCGATGCAAAATAAAGCACTCCATTTGCGATATACCCTCCAAAATCAGAAAACTCTGTATTAAATGGTAAGTTTTCAATTTTAACGACCACATTTTCAGTGGAAGCCAACTCTTCATATAAATCAAGGTTGTTGGCATCTAAGTCTTTAACACGGCTATCACTTCCTTGGATTTCTTTAAATTTCACTAACCATTTGTCAGCTTCTTTATAGTCTTTAATACTTCTTAAACTCTGAATGTATTTAAAGATGTACTCCGGATTGATTTTGTTGTATTTGTTGACAGCTTTTCCATACCAAAACGCTGCTTCCTCTGATTTCGAGTTGTTATAATAACAGTCACCCAAGCGCGTTAGGACGTGCTCACTACTGTCTCCTTTTTTTACGGCCTCTTCATAAAGCTCAGTTGCTTTAATGTAGGCAAAGTTTCCAAAGAATTTATCTGCCAGCTTTTTCTGAGCAACCATGAACGTGCTGCTAAGCGCAAAAAGAAATATAAATAATTTTGTTTTCATAGTCATAGGTTTTAGAAGTATCGAGGCGATTTAATACGTTTACTTTTAAAGATTTCAAACATTAGTAGAATTTCATGTGTTCCGCTGGTATAAGGTCTCAAGTCTGAAAAAGGATATTCATAGGCATACCCGATACGTAATTGCTTAGAGACTTGAAAATCGGCTATCCCACCTAAAGAAGAAGTTCTTTCGTCCATTCTGTAAGATCCTCCAATCCAAAACGCATCATTAAATAGGAAGTTTGCGGTTAAATCCAAAGATAGGGGCGCACCATTAGCAGCTTTTACCAAAAACGCAGGTTTAAACTTGGTTGATTCACTCAAATCAAATACATAACCTCCCGTGAAATAATAGCTCAAACGTTCCAATGCTTCATAGTTGTCATCTCCATTATAATCGGTATTCAGCATTCTTGGCGCAGAAAGTCCCAAGTACCATCTGTTACTATGCCAATAGACACCGGCACCAATATTTGGTTTCCATCTGTTTTCATAACCATAGATAACAGGATCAGCAAATTCTGCTTCTCTAAAGTCAGGATCTAAACTAAATCCTGTAAAACCAGCTTTTAGACCGAATGCCAATTTGGTATTTTGGCCAGTTTGAATACTGTAAGAGAAGTCAGCATAAACATATTGGAAATTTTGAAACCCTAGTTCGTCATTAATAAATGACAATCCTAAACCGATCTTCTCATTGCGTAAAGGTGCATGAACAGACAATGTTTGGGTCGTGGGAGCTCCTTCGAGTCCAACCCATTGACTTCTGTGCAGTCCTACCACACTCAAAGTTTCTCTACTACCAGCATAAGCTGGATTTATGGAGATTGTATTGAACATATACTGTGTAAATTGTGGTAGTTGTTGAGCAACGCCCACCCAGCTTGTGAACAGTATAAAAACGATAATATTAAACTTGACAAATTTCATAGGTTAAAGTTTATTTGGTTGCAACGTAGATTGGTCCTGCGAAAGGTTTTAATCCACTATTTTTTAGGTTAACGACGTAATAATAGGTTCCAGTTGGTACATAATTTGAACTTCCGACAGAAGCTTTTGATGCTGTACCATTCCAATCATTTTGGTAATTTTTGGACTCGTAGATCATAGCACCCCAGCGGTTAAATATTTGAACTTCATAAGTAAAACCACAAGTTTCAACTCCGGTTATCGTAAAGAAGTCATTTTTTCCATCAGCATAAGTTGTTACAGCTCTTGAAATGACCACATCCTCAGCGCCACACGACAATGGTACACAGTCATCATTCAATGTAATGTTGACTAAGGTCTCTGTTGGGCAGTACTCATCTGCAATGCTGTATTTAAAGGTATATGTAGTTAAATCCGACTGATAAGGATTAAACATGCTACCATCTAATGTCGCATTCCCAGTAACTACGCTCCAAGTGCCATCTTTTGCGTCACCAGTTCCACTCAATAAACTAAAGAGATCAAAATCAAAATCATCATCATTACAGAGTTCGGTGTTAATCGCTGTGATTGAATCGGCAACGTTAACATTAATGGTCTGCGTGAATACCGCCTCATTATTACAGAGGTCTGAAGCTGTCCAGGTTCTTGTGATCACATAGTTTTTATTATTAGTATCGGCGGTTGATGTTTCGTTAAATGTAACATCAATTTTATTTGCACAAGCATCCTCAAACACCAATTCAGGGACCATAGGAATGTTATCACAAATAATAGTTATTTCTCTATCGAATTCAGTTACTAGGCTAGGGGCAGTAGTATCTTGAACATTGATAGTTTGTGAAGCTGTTGAAGCATTCCCACAAGTGTCAGTCGCCGTCCAAGTTCTGGTTATTGAATAGTTGTTATCACATTCACCAGTGGTGCTCACATCTTGGAAAGTTAATGTCACATCAGCGCCACAAGCATCCGTTGCAGTTGCCTGAGCGAAATTAGGTTCTGACCCGCACTCTATAGTTGATACGGCAGGTAATTCGGCAATTACTGGAGCAGTAACATCTTGCACTTTTATTATCTGTACACATTCAGTTGTGTTTATAACCGTGGTTCCGTCGTCTTCATATGCTGTAATCGTATAAGTTCTTGTAACGTTTTGTGAACAATCTCCGTTATCAGCACTATTTGATGCCGTGATTTTTATGATTCCACATGAAGAGTCTGCGATGCGTCCATCTCCATTTCCTAAGGCTTCAAATTCTTGAACAGTATAAGATGTTGCAGTAGGCAAATCATTATAACATTCAACTGTCATGTCAGCAAAAGTTGGGCACACTACTTCAAAATCACAACAATTAGGCGCAGATGCACTTAAGGTTATTGAATTACACCCATTGGCATCTTTTACTTCCATCGTATAGTCAACACTTGATGCTATGGCATCAGACAACCATGTGTGAGTTCCATTCCCATTATCGGTCCAAGTGCCTGGGGTTTTTGTTCCTGTTATAGTAAACGGTGCAGTACCTGTAAATGTAGCTTCAACCGTATACGTATTTCCGTCCACATCACATGTAGCTATTTCTGGGTTTACTAATGTAATGTCCTCGTTAAAAGTCACTGTTACTTGAAGGCGCTCAATGCTTTCACATCCTTCATCGTTTGTTTGAGTCGCATAATAAATCTTTTCATTTACCAACAACGTGGTAGATTTTAACGGAATAGTACCATCAGCACTATCATACCACGAAATATTTTTACCAGATGCTGATAAATTAGCAACGGTTGGTTTTGAAGATGCGCAGAAATTTTGTTTTGACTCACCCGTTGGAGCTTCTGTAGTGTTTAAATATACGGTTACTGTTGCCAGTTGCGATAGACTACCAATTACATCTCTGACAGAATATTGAACAGATGCCTGAGTAAATGTAGCTAGTGGTGCGAAAGTTACCACTCCGTTGGAATCTACAGTGAAAGTTCCTTGATCGACAATTACAACTGATGTCGTTAGGGTTGACGTTACAGGATCCATTAATCGCACTGATGATTTATCAAGGGCGTATGAGCCTTCACCATCGTTTGCAAGAACATTAATAATAGTATCGGTGTCCGCAGTTCCACATACAGAATCATCATTAGCAACAGGAAGAATTATTTGATTTAAACATCTCGCACCATCGCCTGGTTGCAATCCTGCCATTGATGAGCTATAAAATGTAGCGGCTACATTGTTTGTATGGGGCGTTGCTATTTTATAAATATTACCAGAGCCATTGTTGGCAATCAATAAGTTTCCTAAACTATCCATAAAAGCCGTTCCATAAGAAGTGGTAGTTTCAGATCCCAAACCAATTATGTATCCTAAATCGAATACTGTATTAGTGGCGATATCATAACGCAATAATCTTGGTCTACTTGCACTGGTTACCATATATAAATTATGGTCTACAGCGCTATAAGCAAGGTCATTTACACTAGCCGAGTAACTTAATAAATCCTTCGCTTCAAGATAGTTTGGGCGAGATGGATCAAGATTTATTGCCACGAACTTAGAGCTGTTGTATAAATACAAAGTGCCCTCGATACCAATATCACCAGAACTGTAATATCCAGGTGTAAATTCGCCAATTATATCCAAGTATTCGACGTTGCCGTCTTTATCAATTTTCGCTATTTTATTGGTCATCTGCAATAGACCATATAAATAATTGTCGATAGTATTATATCCTATAGCATTTATAAATTGTGAAGTAGAGTTGTTATCTACTAGCGGATAGTTTACTAATCGTTGTTCGTTTGTGGATAAATCTAAAGTATGGAGACCAGTAATATAATTAGATTGGTCAGTTCCAGTGTTTGTAAGGATAAAGGCTAACCCATTCTCACAGTTAAAGGGTTCTACTAAAGGCTTTGAAAGAGGAAATTCAGATAAAGCAGAGCGAGAAACTGAAGCCGTAATATTATTTTCAATTAGTGCTTTGGATTCATTGTCTGTTGGTGCTGCGAGTTTTGATGTGGTCTGTCCCGTGGTATCAAACACACTTGCGAATAGCATAAAATATAATGCTAAATTTAATTTTAGTAGCATAGGAGTAAAGATTATTTTCATAACGTAACGATTGGAGATTAATATCTAAATATATCGACTATCTTAACAGATGACGACACCAAATAATTTAATACGAAATGTACCGGAGGGAAGGCACTAAAAAAAATTAATGCATGAAGGATTAAGTAATTATTTTGATTTGGGGTCATACAATAAATAGGTTAGACAAATAAAGTGCGATTATAGCTTCAAATCAAATAAAAATGGCAAATCACTTATATAATCGTTAAATGGATGTTTCATTAGGGTTTATCGATTAAATAGGTGTTGTAAACGTGCACCGCACTTGGTAAAAACTTCTTAAATCCATTAGTAGGTAAATATATAATCATAGCTTAGAGGTTTAAAAACACTAATTTTATTTCTTATTATCACGCAAGATTAACTTATTATTCGCACATAGAAACACTTTGTCGAGTAAAATCGCACTTAATGGATTTAATTATGAAAACTATAGTATTGATAAGACATGCAAAGTCATCTTGGGATCAGGATCTCCGTGATTTAGACCGCCCTCTGAGCGTAAGAGGAATTACAGATGCAAACTTAATTTCTAAAGAGTTTAAAGATTTCAATTATCAACCAGATGCCGTTTATACCAGCCCCGCGAACAGAGCTGCCACAACCTGCGGAATTTTTATGGAAAATTTGAGTCTGCCAAAAGACTCATTATATATTAAAGAGGAACTTTATGACTTTGGAGGCGATCAGGTGCGCCGGTTTATAAAAGCATTAAATAATGACCTGAAAAAAATTATGATTTTCGGACACAACCATGCTTTTACATCGTTAGCTAATAGTTTGGGAAACGCTCATATTGATAATCTGCCCACATCGGGAATTGTCATGATCGACTTCGATGTTGAACATTGGAAAGATGTCAAAGTTGGGACCACCAAAATGATCCTAATCCCTAAAGATTTTAAATAAATAATTTCTTATTTAAGAACTCAATATATCTAACGTTAACAAAATGCTATATCTTCAAAACTGTCGTTATTTTAAGTTATAAATAGAATATATTTGTCGTAGATATAATTCAGCCTACCCCTAATGGTTACAGATATAAATACTAATACATACGTCAATAGAGAATTGAGCTGGTTACAGTTTAACGAACGTGTTTTGCAAGAAGCAGAAGACGAAACTGTTCCGTTGATAGAACGTCTTCGTTTTTTGGGTATTTTCTCGAACAATTTGGATGAGTTTTTCAAGGTGAGATATGCTACTGTCAAACGTATTGATCAAGCTGGAAAAACGGGTAAAAGTGAATTGGGAGGAATTTCTGCCAGTGAATTATTGGAGATTATCACTTTAATTGTTATAAAACAACAAAGCGATAGTCTGGAGATTTTAGCAACCATTCAAGAACGTTTGGAAGATGAAAATATCCACATGGTAAACGAAACTCAAATTGATGATGTCCACCATCGCTTTATAAAGAATTATTTTATCCAGTACGTAAGCCCGGCATTGGTCACGATCATTTTAAGTGATTTGGTCAAGCTACCAACGTTGAAAGATCATGCGGCTTATTTAGCTGTAAAAATGTTATTTAATAACAAGAAGAAACAGTTTGCTCTTATTGAGATTCCTAAAACAATGGACCGGTTTGTCGTGTTACCCAAAAAAGGTGCCGACAATTATATCATCATGTTAGACGATTTACTTCGTTACTGCATGAACGATATTTTCAACATTTTTGAGTATGATTCTATCTCAGCACACATGATTAAAATTACTCGTGATGGGGAGCTTGATTTTGAAAGTGACCTGAGCAAAAGCTTTATCGAAAAAATCTCCGATAGTGTTAAGCATCGTCAAATTGGCGAACCTGTTCGATTTGTGTATGACAAAACCTTAGATGAAGAAACTTTATTATTTCTAATGACCATGATGGGGATCGACTCCAAAGACAGTGTTATTCCAGGAGGACGTTATCATAACCGTCGGGATTATATGGATTTTCCAAGCTTGGGAAGAACTGATTTGTTATACAAAAAAATTAAACCTCTACCGGTAAAAGGATTAAGTTTAGAAACGAGTATTTTTAAAAATATTGCCAAAAAGGATTATTTGCTCCACACACCTTATCAAACTTTTTCCTACGTGGTCAAGTTTTTAAGGGAAGCAGCTTTAGATCCCAAAGTAAAAACAATAAAAATCACTATTTATCGATTGGCGCAAATTTCGCATGTGGCCAGTTCGTTGATCAATGCGGCAAAAAATGGAAAAAAAGTGACCGTATCCATCGAGTTGCAGGCGCGGTTTGATGAACAAGCCAACATTGATTATGCTGAACAAATGGAATCGGATGGTGTGAATCTTCTTTTTGGCGTCAAAGGACTTAAGGTTCACAGCAAGATGTGTGTCATTGAAAGAGAGGAAAATCATAAAATTAAGCGTTACGGATTTATAAGTACTGGCAATTTCAACGAGTCTACAGCAACACTTTATACAGATTATACTTTATTCACTTCAGATCAACGAATTTTAAGAGACGTGGTCAAAGTTTTTGATTTTTTCGAAACCAATTATAAAATTTTCAGATATAAGCACTTTATAGTTTCTCCACATTACACAAAAATAAAATTATTTAAACTCATTGATAATGAAATTCTCAATGTTAAAAATGGTAAACCAGCATTTATAAAACTGAAACTCAATAGTATTTCTAGTTATATGATGGTCGATAAACTTTATGAAGCCAGCCGTGCAGGAGTTAAAATTCAGATGATTGTTAGAGGCATATGTTGCTTAGTGCCTGGCGTAAAAGGAATGAGTGAAAACATTGAGGTCATCAGTATTATCGATAAGTTTTTGGAACATACCAGATTATTGGTTTTTTGTAATGATAATGATCCTAAAGTTTTTATTTCTTCAGCAGATTGGATGTCCAGAAATATTGAAAATAGGGTAGAAGTAACTTGTCCAATTTATGATAAGGATATCAAAAATGAACTTTTGGATGTTTTCGAAATTTCTTGGAATGACAATGTGAAAGCTCGTTTGTTGTGCGGCAACCATGAAAATAAATATAAACGTAATGATTTGCCAAAGGTGAGGTCACAATTCGCGACCTACGATTATTATGCTAATAAACTACAAAACTAAATTATGCTAACCATTAAAAAATATGCTGCGATTGACATTGGTTCCAATGCCATACGTTTGCTTATTTCAAATATTATTGAACAAAAAGGAAAACCAACGCTCTTCAAAAAAAGCGCATTGGTACGTGTACCTATTCGGTTGGGTGCGGATGTGTTTTTAAATCAAAAGATTTCTAAAGAGAATGAGATTCGTATGGTAGATACCATGAACGCGTTTAAACTGCTTATGAAATCCCATAAAGTTGTTGCTTATAAAGCCTGTGCGACCTCCGCGATGCGTGAAGCTGAAAATGCAGATGAGATTGTAAATCTTATAAGAAAACAAGCAAGAATTAAAATTGATATTATTGACGGCGAAGAAGAAGCAGCGATCATTGCGGCAACGGATTTAAATAGCTTTATCGATAAAAGTAAAACGTATCTGTATGTGGATGTAGGTGGTGGAAGTAGTGAGTTTTCTGTGATTAACGAAGGGAAAACTGTAGCATCAAAGTCCTTTAAGATTGGTACAGTAAGATTACTGAATGATATAGTTCAAAAAGAAACTTGGCTAGAGTTGCAAACTTGGATCAAGCAAAATACAAAAGATTTTGAGAAGATTGATCTTTTAGGTTCAGGTGGAAACATCAATAAAATATTTAAGATATCGGGAAGAGCAATGGGAAAACCATTGACCTATTTCTATTTGACCTCCTATTATAACATGCTCCAAACCTATAGTTACGAAGAGCGCATAACAGAATTGGATTTAAACCAAGATAGAGCGGATGTTATTATTCCTGCAACCCGAATTTACCTTTCTGCCATGAAATGGAGTAACGCTAAGTACATTTATGTTCCTAAAATTGGATTATCTGATGGCATTGTGAAAAGTGTCTATTTTGGTACGGTATCCAGCGTAAGCTTATTATAGGTAGACAGTTTATCTTCTTTTTGTTGTTTCCATCTAAAAAATCGTTGAAATGATTAATTTCATTTTATATTCACATCCTCAAATCATGAACTATGAAAAAATTATTTACTCTTTTACTTTTTGCAAGTATTACAACCTTCTCATTTTCGCAAGACATCAAATACGGTGTGCATTTTGCAACCAACGTGTCTAATATGGATTATGAAGTAGATGGCATTCGTGAAAATCCGCATAGAAACGGATTTGTATTTGGAGCCTTTATTGATTTTGGACTGACCGAAACTTTAGCCGTAATGACAGAATTGCAATATTCTCCCGAAGGTGCCAACTTGCAGTATTATAAAACAGATTATCTTAACTTACCAGTCATTTTAAACTATAATATTTTTGGAGGGTTTAAAGTTGGTGTAGGTCCGCAGGTGGGATTAAAAATCCATAAGAAAAATGACGGGTTTAAAAACTTAGTGTTTTCAGGCGTCGGGTTTGCGGAATATATGATTACCGATGAGATTGGAATCGATTTCCGTTATTTATATGGTATTTCAAATGTGTTTGATGACGAATTAAATCTTAAGGCTACCCAAGGTGTTATGCAATTTGGATTTACTTACAGATTATAATTTCGTTTAAATTATATAAAAAATAAAGCTCCGAAATTATCGGAGCTTTATTTTTTTAAAAGCATTGACAAATATTAAAATGACATTGATTTAGCCATGAATGGTCTCTTTTACACTGAGGTTTTTCATGATTTCAGCTTCATAATCTAGCAATTCATTCCATTTTTGATCAACTTCCTTGCGGTCTCCATATTGTCGCGCAAAGCCTAAAAACATCGTATAATGATTGGCTTCACTGACCATCAGTTTTCTATAAAATTCGGCCAGGTCCTTATCCTGAAGTTCTTCTGATAATAACCGGAAACGTTCACAACTCCGTGCTTCAATCAGTGCTGCATAAAGCAACCTATGAACAAGTTGTGTCGTTCTACTACCACCTTTAGGAAAAAAGGTTAGCAATTGAACCACGTAATTATCTTTACGGTCTCTACCCAGCGTCCATCCATTTTCGAGGATTCTGTCGTGTACCATTTTAAAATGACTGATTTCTTCCTTGACCAAAGACACCATTTCCTGCACCAACTCTGAATATTCAGGAAAGCTCACAATCAAGGAAATTGCCGTGCTGGTTGCTTTTTGTTCACAATAGGCATGATCTGTTAAAATGTCTTCTATGTTTTTTTCTACGATATTGACCCAACGTGGATCAGTAGGTAATTTAAGTCCAAGCATGTTGTTTAATTTATATTATTTATAATTTTGTCATTCGACGACTCAGAATTTTTAAATCAGCGAAGTTAAATCACATTATTTTTATTTTTTAGCAGTTAATAAATAGCTTAAATATTTTCTTCTATTAAGTTAAGCGTTTGTTGACCATCAGAATCAATGGACATTCTGTACAATTTATAAGCACTGCTTTTTGGGTTGATAAAGGAAATATCCAGTTTTATGTAGCTGATCGTTGAAAGTTCCTGATTTACCCATACATGTTGTAAAGTAGCGTGATCCCAAAACGGATCAACATCAAGCATTTTAAATTGCTTTGCCGAAATGTGCGTCGTTATAATATTCTTTGAAGCATTGGACATGCTTATTTCGGATACAAACACTCGTTGATATTTGGTTTTTTTAGAGGTTGCATCATTAATTTCCAAAACCAGAATGTGTTCATCCAAAAGCGAATAGTTTTTGATCCGAATATTGATGCCGTTTGAAATTATAGTATCCGTAACTATTTCAGTATAAGCTTCTGGTGCATAAGTGACGATTTCAAGAGGAATGCTTTTTAAGTTAAATTCAGAGACGGCACGCTCCAAATTTTCTTTTTTGGTTTCTCGTCCATCACAACTCAAATGGATTATTGAAATTAGAGTAACTAATAAAAGGACGTTTTTCATATATGATAAATCGTTTGTAAAACCAGACAGGTTTCTCGATAAAGTTAAATATCCAAGCCAAATGTTTTTCTTAAAAGCTCAATATTTGGGTTTTTCTCTTTCAACTTCTCGTACTTATCAATAGGCGAAAAGGCATATTGCTTGGCAATTTCCTCATTGACATGGATATGTAAAGATAAATTAAAATTCCGAAGGCTGTTTCGAAGATGTTCCATCAATGGGAATTGTGCCCGTTCGAGTTCTATTTTTAATGATTCGTTTGGAAATGCGACATGGATCTCAAGGCCTTTTAAAACTGGCCTGCCCATTTCTAGCATAGAGACCATGATTTTTTCTCCTTTAGTATTTAAGGAATCGATATAAGTCTGCCAAGCTGTGGCAAAAGCTTCAGGTGTAAAATTTTCTGTGGGTAAATCATTGGGGTCAATAACGACCTCCATTTGTTTGATTAGATGTTCTCTTTTGGCTCGAATGCTTTTTAAGGAAAGACCTGAAGTACCTTTAGTATTTGATTTCAAATCAATTTTAGGAACACTCTGTTGGCTGTATGGATTTGAAACTTCTGTTTTTGTAGGCTCAGATTTAGTTGGCACTGGTTCTGCGACGGCGATAGGCACAACCTTCTCCTCTTTCGTCGGAAGTGTTACAGGCACAGGCTTGATTCCTTTATTCTTAAAGTAAGATGCAGGAATTATGTAGTGTTTGCTATTTTTTTTTTCTCCATCAAAAGTGATAGAGGCAAGCTGCATTAAGGTGAGTTCAACAAGTAAGCGTTGATTTTTACTGCTTTTAAATTTGAGATCACAGTCATTGGCAAGTTCGATGCCTTTCAGCAGAAAATCGTAGGTCGTTTTTCTGCACTGTTCCATATATTTTACCTTGGTATCGTCGCCAACTTCAAGAAGCTCTAAAGTCTGTTCATTTTGACACACCATTAAGTCCCTAAAATGCGAAGCTAAACCTGCAATATAATGATGCCCATCAAAACCTTTTGCTAAAGTGTCATTAAACTGAACCAGTAATTCTGGGATTTTATTCTCCAAAATTAAATCAGTGCTCGTAAAATAGGTTTCGTAATCAAGAACATTCAAGTTCTCGGTTACCGCCTGTCGGGTTAAGTTTTTACCAGAGAAACTAACCACTCTATCAAAAATGGATAACGCATCACGCATGGCGCCATCTGCCTTTTGGGCGATGATATGCAATGCGTCATCTTCAGCGTCTATTCCTTGTTCTTGTGCAATGTATTGTAAATAGTTTTTTGCGTCTTTTACAGTAATGCGCTTAAAATCGAAAATCTGACAACGTGATAAGATAGTTGGAATGATTTTGTGCTTTTCAGTAGTCGCCAAAATGAAAATACAATGCTTTGGTGGCTCTTCCAAGGTTTTTAAAAATGCATTAAAAGCAGCTTGAGAGAGCATGTGCACCTCATCAATAATATAAACTTTGTATTTACCAACTTGGGGCGGAATCCTAACTTGATCCGTTAAATTTCGAATATCATCAACGGAGTTGTTAGATGCAGCATCGAGTTCAAAGATATTGAAAGCAAAATCCTCATCTTCTTTCTCAGTACCATCGCTGTTAATCATTTTAGCCAAAATACGCGCACAAGTGGTTTTGCCAACCCCACGCGGTCCTGTAAATAATAAGGCTTGTGCTAAATGATTGTGTTCAATGGCGTTCAACAAAGTATTGGTAATAGCCTGCTGGCCCACAACATCCTTAAAGGTTTGTGGTCTGTATTTGCGAGCCGATACTACGAAGTGTTCCATTGGTTAAGCTGAATTCAAGTCGGGTCTAATTGACCGCAAACTGAAAGTGACAAAGTTATAAATAAGGTGCTAATAAAGGAATTACAAAGCGTGAATTTAGTATTAGTTATCAACAAAGGACGTTAAAATTAAGGTTCAATAAATAAAACATAGTATAAATAATTATCTTACATAATTAGAAAACTTTAGAGTAATTTTGCGAGCAAGTAAATCGCCTTATCGCTGTCCCGTTCCGATACTATTTGGAATCGGATGGAGGAAAGTCCGAACACCGTAGTGCAACATAATGGTTAATGGCCATCGGTCGTGAGATCAGGAAAAGTGCAACAGAAAGAATGTACAGGTCATGCTGTAGTGAAACCAGGTAAACTCTATGTGGTGCAATGTCATGTATACCAACGTTTGAGGGCGGCACGCTCGATTGTTGGAGGGTAGACAGCTAAAGTGTGCTGGTAACAGTACACTCAGATAAATGATAAGGGTCACGCCCAGGCGTGATACAGAATTCGGCTTATAGATCTACTTACATAAACAGGCTCTTTGGAAATTTTCAAAGGGCTTTGTTTTTTCAAAATAACCAGTTGAACTAATCCCGCTTCTTAGCGGGATACTTCAAATAAGCGTCTACTTCAGTAAACGGAACCTTTCAAATAGATAAATATCACTTAGATATATGAGAATATTCACATGAAATCAAGAAAAGCAGAAAAGTAGAAAAGTGAAAAGTTGTTTGATTTCCCGCTGACAACGCAGATCTATGCCGAATCGTTTTAATAAGTTTGTTAGAAATCTATAACAAGGCCTCTGTGTAATAACTTCTACTCAACTTTCTCAAAAAAACTAAATATACTCCCCCCATAATTCTTGGCATAACTAAAGAAAGGCAGTTGCGAAAGATCGAGTTGCTTGGCATGTTCCACAACTAAAATGCCCTCATTATTTAAAAACTCATTTTGAAATACTAATTTCGGAATTTCAGAAAATTGCTCTAAACTGAAAGCATAAGGAGGATCGGCAAAAATAACGTCCACTTGAAGTTTTGCGGTTTCTAAGAATTTAAATACATCATTTTTTATAGCATTAATAGGCATTTCAAATTCTTCAGCTGTTTTATTGATAAATTTAATACAGCCTAAATCTTCATCTACACATGTAATGTTCTCCGTGCCTCTTGAAGCAAATTCATAACTGATACTTCCAGTACCGGCAAATAAGTCCAACACGGAAATTTCATCAAAATAAAAATTGTTGTTCAGGATGTTAAAAAGCGCCTCCTTGGACATATCCGTCGTTGGACGAACTGGTAAGTTTTTTGGCGCAGAAATACGTCTTCCTTTAAAATGACCTGAGATAATTCGCATTAATTAAAACTATTTAAAATAAGTGAGTGTTGGTGCTTTAAGTTAATCTCAAGATTATCGCTGTAAGCAAAAGCGTGAGAAGGTCCATAAAACTCTACATGTCTAATATAAGTATAAAGCATTTTATACAAGGTGTCGTCTTTCACAATATGCCCGCTTAACTTGACCACAAGATTTTCAGGGTTCAATTTTAATTGCTCAACAGTAAAAAGTATAAAGTAGATGAAATCTTCTTTTGTAAAATATTCAAAGGTATTGTAAAGTTGAAATTGGCCCTTTTTAATTACGATCATTTCAAAATGGAAGGATTCCACATTAATATACATTTTTTCGTCTGTAGAATCTTCCTCTGCCTTCAAAATCCGTTCTAAAAAAATGGTGGATGCATGTTTGTATTCAAATTCTCCATAAATCTCAAACAGATAGTTGTTAATGTTTATGAAGGGCACAAAGACATTGATGCAATTATTGGCTTCAATTATATCGTGGGAAATAAAATCTGTTTTTATTATTTTCGAACTGAATTTCAAATAATCCGCAGCATTCTTTTCTTCAAAAAATTCTTCTGGAACTAAATTAGACAGTTCATTCTGAAAAAGAACCAAAATAGTATCGAAAGGTGGGGAGAGGAGGGGCTCATTGGAAATAAAACTTTGCAATTGTTCCAAAACAGTTTCAGGCATCAGTTTGTTATTAAAATCGATGCGCTTTAAATATTCAACTTTGGAATCAGAACGGTTAAGGATACAAAAAGAAAGTCCACTCAAACTAATTTGAATGGACAGTTCTTTTATAATATGTGATTTCAAATTACTAGTCTTTTGAATAGTTTTTAGGCCAGTTTCCGTTAGTTTTAACTTCATCCAT
The DNA here is from genome assembly GCA_038243395.1 of Flavobacteriales bacterium. Taxonomy (GTDB): domain Bacteria; phylum Bacteroidota; class Bacteroidia; order Flavobacteriales; family Flavobacteriaceae; genus Gelidibacter. Next base: position 22,671 of record JBBSRC010000054.1, read on the forward strand.
GGAGCCTACTGAAAGTTTTGGTCCGTTTACACCATCAACTGATATGACTTGTTTCTCTTTTGCGATGAGATTGGTGTCCTCTCCATCAAGAAGAATCGCTTTATCAACACTTGCTTCAAACACAGGAATTTTATCTAAGAAACCTGATTTCAAATCGAATTTTGCCCCAGGCTTACCTACAGGCACATTCATCATGGTTTTATAACGTGTGTCAGCACCAAATAAAGAGTCTTTAACAGGAACATAGCCTAAAGTGTCAATAATAACGATGTCTTTCATTGTCGTAACGCCGTGAAACATCTTTGTTGCTTCTACATCAACAATAGAAGAGTCCCTACGCTGTGTAATTGTGTACCTACCGGTATCAATGAACTTGATCAATTCGTCAAAGTTATCAGTGAATTTACCATTAACTTGTTTGTAAGCCAACTCAGCATCTCTAATATCTCTCAGTTTTTCAATAGTTATTGCATAGCGCTTTTCTACTAATTCATTGAATTTGATCTCTCCATAAACTGACATGAAGGTTAGATAGCCAAGAAAAGCAATTATTGCCCAAAGTACAATATGTAAAATTGGCTTAAAGTTTTTAGGTACAAATCTGTCAATCAACCAAACGATTCCAATCGTAAGAAGGATAACAATTACAATAGCAAGAATTACTGTTAGCATAGTTTGTGAGTTTATTTTTATAATTGGTCTAAGGCAAATCTACAATTTTTTTTTATTCATGAAAACCAAACCTAATAAAAATCATGAAATTAAAAAATGTATTTGTAATAAATTCTTTTAAGCATTCAATATTATAATTATAAAGTTACAACAAATCCTTATAAACCTTACCTTTACGCTTCTCGAAAATGACTCTATCTTACATGAACGCCTCTGAATTTTATAAGCTTTTAAAACAAAAATTCCCATTTGAACCTACCTTAAAACAGAATATTGTCCTTGATCAGCTCTCTAATTTTGTTTTTGACCCTAATACAAATCAATTATATCTCTTAAAGGGATTTGCAGGTACCGGAAAAACAAGCATTATTGGCACATTGGTTTCCAATTTATGGCATATCAAAAAAAATGCAGTATTAATGGCTCCCACGGGGAGAGCCGCGAAAGTGATTTCCAATTATTCCGGGAAGGAAGCCTTTACAATTCACAAAAAAATTTATTTTCCAAAAAAGGATAAAGGTGGCGGTGTCAAGTTTGTGATGCAACCTAATAAACACCGAGATACTATTTTTATAGTTGATGAAGCCTCTATGATTCCCGATGCGCCTTCAGATTCTGGTTTATTCGAAAACGGATCATTATTAGATGATTTGATGCAATACGTTTATTCTGGTCACCAATGTAAATTATTGCTGATTGGTGATAAAGCGCAATTGCCACCGGTTAAATCTGATTTAAGTCCGGCATTGGATAGTATTCAGTTGAATCTTAATTACAACAAACACGTCATTACCATGGAATTGGACGAAGTTGTAAGGCAAGAGCAGGACTCTGGAATTTTGATGAATGCCACCAATCTGCGTGAAGTTTTGGAAGGCGAATTCTTTGAAACCTTTAAATTCAATCTCAACGGATATTCAGATATTGTGCGATTAGTGGATGGGTACGAGATTATGGATGCTATAAATGATGGTTACTCAGATCAAGGCCATGAAGAAACAGCCATTATTGTAAGAAGTAATAAGCGTGCTAACCTCTACAACAAGCAAATTAGGGAACGTATTCTAAACAATGAAAATGAACTCACAGTGGGGGATTTTTTAATGGTGGTAAAAAATAATTATTTCTGGGTAAAACCAACTTCTGAAGCCGGATTTATTGCCAATGGCGATATCATTCAAGTTCTGGAAATTTTTACCATTCAAGATTTGTACGGATTCAGGTTTGCAGAAGTAAAAGTGCAAATGGTAGATTATCCAAAAATGGAGCCGTTTGAAACTGTTCTTCTACTAGATACAATTGAAGCGGAATCGCCATCCTTGCCTTATGAGGAATCGAACCGATTATATCAAGAGGTTCAAAAGGACTATGAAGATGAAACCTCTAATTACAAAAGGTTTTTAAAAATAAAGAATAACAAACATTTCAATGCCTTACAGGTCAAGTTCTCATATGCTATTACCTGTCATAAATCGCAAGGTGGGCAATGGCACACGGTGTTTGTAGAGCAGCCTTATTTGCCAAACGGGATTGACAAGGATTATTTGAGATGGTTATACACGGCAATTACAAGAGCTAAAGAGAAATTGTATTTAATTGGATTTCCTGAAGAGTTTTTTGAAAGTCCTTAAAGACGCCCCTAAATTCCCATGGACTTTTTATCAGTAAAACCATAATCTAATTCACGGTTCACGATTTAACACCTAAACCACAAATAACATATGGAAACAATCATTAGCATTTGCCTTGGCATAGGATTGGCCGCATCCGTTGGGTTTAGAGTGTTCTTACCTTTATTTGCGCTCAGTTTAGCCTCTTATTTTAATATTTGGGAACTTAACGAATCATGGCTTTGGATTGGCAGTCTAACGGCCGTTATTATCTTTGGGGTAGCCACTTTAATTGAAATTTTGGGGTATTATATTCCAGTTGTTGATAATTTGCTGGATATGATTGCTATTCCATTGGCGACCATTGCCGGCACAGCAGTTATGGTCTCTACATTAGCTGATTTGAGTCCGATAATAGCATGGACATTGGCTATTATTGCCGGAGGGGGAACCGCTGCGACAATAAAAAGTGCAGCAGGCGCATCTCGATTAACATCCACAATTTCCACAGCTGGATTTGGAAATCCAGTAGTATCCACCATTGAAACAGGCTCTTCATTCATCATTTCCATCTTTGCGATTTTTTTACCAATTGTTGCTTTTGTCTTGGTTATATTTGTTTTGTTTGTCATTTTTAAACTTTATAAAAAGATTAGACCCACCAAATACTAAATTGCTGTAAAAAGTTTTATTTTTGGTCAGAATTTTTCGATTACATATGAAGATAATTTCAATGATTCCGGCGCGTTATAGCGCCACACGTTTTCCAGCTAAATTGATGCAAGATCTGGGGGGTAAAACCGTTATTCTAAGGACTTACGAAGCTACTGTTGCTACTCGTTTGTTTGATGAAGTGTACGTTGTGACCGATAGTGCGATTATTCATGACGAAATCGTGAATAATGGAGGTAAAGCCCTCATGAGTATAAAGGACCATCAATCCGGTAGTGATCGCATTGCTGAAGCTGTGGAAAACCTTGATGTTGATATTGTTGTTAATGTGCAAGGCGATGAACCATTTACTGAACGAGAAAGCTTGGAGAAACTTTTGAATGTTTTTAAAAACGATCCTCTGAAAGAAATCGATCTGGCATCTCTAATGGTAGAAATTCATGACTGGGAAGAAATTAGCAATCCAAATACGGTAAAAGTAATTGTGGATCAAAATAATTTCGCACTCTATTTTTCGCGCAGTCCGATTCCATATCCTAGAGATACAAATGCTGGCGCCCGATATTTTAAGCATAAAGGGATTTATGCGTTTAGAAAGCAAGCGCTACTTGATTTTTACAATTTGCCAATGCAATTTTTAGAAGCCTCTGAAAAAATAGAATGTATCCGTTATTTAGAATATGGCAAACGTATTAAAATGATTGAAACTAATGTTCAAGGCGTTGAAATAGATACTCCCGAAGATTTGGAACGCGCAAAACGTTTATGGAAATAGATTATACCAGCATAAAAGTAATTGGTTTTGATGCCGATGATACCCTTTGGGTCAACGAAACTTATTTTAGGGATGCAGAACGCGAGTTTTCAAAACTGATGGCGTCGTTTGAAACTGCAAATAAAATAGATCAAGAGTTATTTAAAAGACAAATTGAGAATTTGCCATTGTATGGCTACGGCATTAAAGGTTTTATCCTGTCGATGGTTGAAATAGCCTTAGAGTTATCCAACAATACCATTAGTAATTCCACAATTGAAGTCATTTTGAATATAGGTAAGCATATGCTCACTAGACCTGTTAATCTTTTAGAAGGCGTAGAAGAGGTATTGCTTACATTATCTCAAGATTACCGATTGATAGTTGTGACCAAAGGCGATTTATTGGATCAGGAACGAAAATTAGAAAAATCCGGACTTTCCCATTATTTCCATCATATCGAAGTGGTCAGTGATAAACAAGAAGCTAATTATTCCAAATTGTTAAACCATTTGGATATTAAACCTTCTGAATTTTTAATGATTGGAAACTCATTAAAATCGGACATTTTACCATTGATAAACATAAAAGCAAGAGCAATCCATGTACCTTTTCATACCACATGGATTCATGAACAAGTCGTTGCCAACGAACGAGTAAATAAAAAATATAAAACTATAAGTAATTTATTGGAGGTTCTATCGATTTTGAACAAAAAACCAAAAACTATAGTTTAAGACTTTAAAAAATGACCTATAAAAATTATCCAATGGTGTCCAGAGTTGTTTTCGGACGCGGCAGTTTTAATCAATTAGATGATATCATAGCGCCGAAACGATTAAATGCCAATGCACCATTTATTTATTTAGTCGATGATGTTTTCAAAGGAAATGCTTGGTTGACCACAAGAATCTCATTGTCTTATGCAGATCAATTAATTTTTATTTCAGCCAATGAAGAACCAACCACATCTCAAGTAGATAATTTGGTGGAGCAAATTATTTTAGATCATAAAGACCGACCTTCGGGTATCATTGGAATTGGAGGTGGTACTGTTATGGATTTGGCAAAAGCGGTTGCCATCATGCTGAGTAATTCTGGAGAATCGAGGGATTACCAAGGTTGGGATTTGGTTAAAAATCCCGCTATTTATCATGTTGGCGTACCCACAATATCTGGAACAGGCGCAGAAGTATCACGCACTACGGTTTTAACTGGACCAGAAAAAAAATTAGGGATCAATTCAGATTACACACCGTTTGATCAAGTTATATTAGATCCAGAATTGACTAAAGATGTTCCTAAGGATCAATGGTTTTATACTGGAATGGACTGTTATATCCATTGTGTCGAATCATTAAAAGGCACTTTCTTAAATGCTTTTAGTCAGAGTTATGGCGAAAAGGCGTACGAGTTATGTAAGGAAATATTTGTGGAAGGCACCGGTTCAAAGGAAGAGTTACAAGACAAATTAATGATGGCCTCCTGGCATGGCGGGATGAGTATAGCCTACTCACAAGTTGGCGTCGCACATGCTATGAGTTATGGACTTGGCTATCTTTTGGGAACAAAACACGGCATAGGGAATTGCATCGTTTTTGATCATTTAGAAGAATTTTATCCAGAAGGGGTAGCGTTATTTAAAAAGATGAAAAAAATTCATAATATTGAAATTCCACAAGGTATTTGTTCACATCTTAAGGATTATCAATTTGACATTATGATTGATGTGGCTTTAAGTTTGGAGCCGCTTTGGGAAAATGCTGTTGGTAAAAATTGGAAGCAGACTATCACGCGAGAAAGGTTAAAAGCTTTATACCAAAAAATGTAGCATGGGTTGGTTATCTAAATTTATTTATTCTAATATCTTAGGATGGAAAGTGGTTGGGAATGTCACTATGTCCAAAAATACCATCAAAAAAGCGATTGTCATTGCCGCACCCCACACCAGTTGGCATGATTTTTATATAGCACTATTGATGCGCAGTGTTATTGGCGTTAAGTCAAATTTTGTGGCGAAAAAAGAGCTATTTAAATGGCCTTTTAGCTATTATTTTAAAGCCATTGGAGGTGCGCCGTTAGATCGACGTCCGGGCCAGAATAAAGTAGAAGCCATTGCTAAGTTGTTTGAAAATAAAGAAGAGTTTCGTTTAGCCTTGTCTCCAGAAGGAACCAGAAAGAAGGTAGATGAATGGAAAACTGGGTTCTACTATATCGCGAAAAAAGCCAAGGTGCCAATCATCATGTTTACTTTCGATTTCGAACATAAACAAAATAAGATCGCAGAGCCATTTTATCCTACGGATAATATGGAAGCTGATTTTGAGTATATGCGTAGCTTTTTTAAGGATGTAAAAGGGAAAAACCCAATACTTTCATAATGTATATTCCACCTACAATAATGTCATCTTAAATTATCCTTTGGCATACAATTTGACAAAGGGCTAGGGCAGATGACTAGTGAAACATACAGTAAACATTTTTTGTCCCTAAAGAGAAACACTAGTAACATTGCAACACAAAAGCTGTCTTTTCTAAGACAGCTTTTTTACTTTATAAAAGCTTAAGTATTGCAGGCAATTATGAAAAAAATAATTCTAACAATTGTTGTATTAATTTCAAATTTGTCTTTTGGTCAACATTACAATAACGTCTATATCGAAAAAAGCATGGTTGATGAAAATAATAAAAGCTATAGTTTAGGAAAGGAATTTGCATTCAAGATTCACATTTCCCAAAAAGGAAAACCTACTTTCTGACCAACTTTCCAATTCTTAAAATCCTTATAATTAAACGCGAATAAGATTTTTTTCTAAATGAAAGTTTATTTTCGATATTGTCAATCGCTATTTATAGTTTTAAATTTTTATCCCACCAGTCCAAAATGCGCCTCTCCCAGGATAGTTTTTCAATTGAACGAGCTTGAAATCCTTGCCTCTTCTAAATTACTTACCTTTGCCATTCAGAATTAAAAATATTAATTAAGTTAATTATATAAAATGGAAAAAGACCATTCATTAGCAAAAGTTCTAAAAAATCAATATGTCCCTAGTGCAGAATTTTTCAGTCAGATAATAAATAGTTTACAGGATTATTCAATTTTCACGCTTGATGAAGATTTTAAAATAAATAGTTGGAGTGCCGGCGCGGTAACAATATTTGGTTATGAAACGGAAGAGGTTATTGGGGAGTTTTTTGATATAATTTTCACGGAAGAAGATAAAGAAAAAGGCGTTCCTAAACAAGAAATTGATACTGCCTTGAAAGAGGGAAGAGCTGTCGATAACAGATGGCACATTTGCAAGGATGGAAGCGTATTTTATGCTTACGGTCTGGTTTTTCCACTTATAGGAGTAGATGGTAAATTGATGGGTTATGTAAAAATTCTGCGGGATTTAACTGATAGGAGGAAGTCAGAGGAAGACATAAAGAAGTATATCAGAGAGCTTGAGGAACTGAACACTCATAAAGAGAGTATCCTTGCCATACTTTCTCACGATTTAAGAAGTCCCTTAGCAGCTATTATTCAAATGGCAGATTACCTTAAATCAAATATTAAGACTATACCTCTTGATGAGGCGAAAGAAATGCTTGAACTTTTA
>JBBSRC010000055.1:0-29846 GCA_038243395.1 Flavobacteriales bacterium
ACTCAGAATCAACGCAGTTAATCATACTCATCAAATCAAAAATAATCGTAAAAACCGCTCTTTGCGGTTTTAGCCATTCAATGAGCGACGACTCAAATTCAGGTTCAACAAGGTTAATCATACGTCAAATCAAAAATAAATGTAAAAACCGCTCTTAGGGTTTTAGGCTTTCAATGAGCAACGACAATAATTAAGGATCAACGAAGTTAATCCTCTCGCTCTTATTTACAGAAAGTATTGAAAAAACCACTATTTGCTGTTTTAAGTTTTCAATGAGCACCGACCCAAATTAAGAATCAACGCAGTTAATCACACTCGTCAAATCAGAAATAATATTAAAAACCGCTCTTCGCGGTTTTAGGCTTTCAGTGAGCAACGACCAAAATTCAGGATCAACGAAGTTAATCATGTCTATTTTAAATTATAACTATAAGACTACACCTATTAGGTGTATAAACACCCAATCTTACTAGAATTTGTAAATTTTGCAGAAGTCTACCTCTCTTCAAGGAAGAACAAACAAAATGGACGGCTGCTAATAGTCCTGAAATCCAAATGAATACGCAAGTAAATGTTAAACTGAAAGTACCGAGAATATCATAATGTAAAAACAACAAAAACTTAACAGTAATGAATTTCTTTTGTACATGAATTATTGAATATTTATCAACTGGAGAAAACACAAGATTGATTTCTTATCTGAATGTGAATTCTTGATAAAAAAATGGTGCCGAGTTTACAGATCCACAGGGAATTGATAAGTTTTACCTTTACTTCTTTGTTAAATAATCAAAACGTGCAGCACACCTTCTATTAATTATTGCTAGAGCTCTGACTATCAGTGAAATATTCTTGTATTTCTCATCGGAGTTTTGTATTTTTAATCGTTAATGTGTGAGATCTTCAACCTATCTAAAACTTTGAATCGTCTGGAGTTGCACATTCAAAAGCATAGCAGTTAAATTTTACAATTAAGTTTCTCATTTTAAATGTTTGTAAGGCGAGACACTCCACATCTCATAAACCTAAATCGTTAGCCTACATTTTTTTTTACTTCTAAATGAAATGAAAATGAAAATCAATCTTTTTTTCGCTCTTGTAGTTTCATTTTTAACTACCACATTCGCCCAAACTCAAAAAATAGAAACCCAAATTGTATGGGATACTTGGGGTGTTCCCCATATTACGTCAAATACTGTTGAAGACTTATTTTTTGCTCAAGGTTGGGCTCAAATGCATAATCATGCTAACCTTATTTTAGAGATGTATGGCAGTTCCAGAGGTAAAGGTGCCGAATACTGGGGGCAAACAAAATTTGATAATGATATGCTGATTCATACAATGGGCTTTGACGCATTAGCCGACGAGTCGGAAATAAATCAAGACCCTTTAGCAAAAAGTATCTATAGCTCTTTTGTAAAGGGAATGAATGCCTATGTAGAAGCACATCCGGAAGCCGTAGACGATAAAAACAAGGTCGTGTTACCATTAACTACAAAAGACGCAAACATGCACAGTATGTACGTTATTTTCACGCGTTTTATTGCAGGAGGTGATTTAGGACGTGTGCAGCAATGGCCTGATATGGGATCAAACGCCTGGGCCATTGCACCAAAACGTTCAGCCTCTGGTCATGCCATGTTGGTTCAAAATCCGCATTTGCCCTGGTTTAACGAATTTCTATTCTTTGAGTCCCATTTAAATTTAAATGGGAAAAATATGTACGGTACCACACTAGTTGGACTCCCTGGAATAGTTGTTGGTTTTAATGAAAACCTTGGCTGGAGCCTTACCGTTAATACCATTGACAACGCAGATACTTACGAATTAGAACTGAAAGATGGTGGCTATCTCCTGGATGGCAAGCGAAAGGAATTTGAAGCCTCAACAACCACTATCAGCGTAAAACAAGAGGATGGTACGATCATCGACAAAGAAATTCCTATTATGAAATCGGTTCATGGCCCAATCGTTAAGAAAATAGAAGATAAAGTTTTAGCCTTGCGAATGGTTGGTTTTGACAGGCCGAATATGATTTTACAATGGTGGAAGATGATCAACAGTTCTACGTTTAATGAATTTGAGGATGCTTTAAAAATGGCACAAATTCCTTTTTTTAATGTCATGTACGCAGATAAGCAAGGTGAAATTTTCTATTTGTTTAATGGATTGGTTCCAAAACGAAGTTCAGGTGACTGGGCTTATTGGGATCGAGTTATTCCCGGTGGAAAATCTGCCGATGTATGGACAGAAGTTCATGATTATGCCGACTTGCCCAAAGTTAAGAACCCAAAAACGGGATGGCTTCAAAATGCTAACGATCCTCCATGGACATGCACCATACCAATAGTCTTAAATCCTAAAGATTATCCCGCATATATGTCTCCTGTAAGTATGTCGTTCAGACCTCAACGTTCCGCAAGAATGCTTATGGAAGATGAATCTATAACCTTTGATGAGTTGGTAGATTACACGTTTTCTACACGCCTGGAATTCGCAGATCGGATTCTAGATGATTTATTTGCTGCGGTGGATGCTTCAGATTCAGAAATAGCCAAACAAGCCAAAATAGTATTGGAAAATTGGGATAGACAAGCAAATGCAGACAGTAAAGGCATGCTCTTATTTTATAATTGGGCAAATAAATTTATTGTATGGAAGAGATCAAATTATGCTGTACAATGGACCATTGACGAGCCAATGACGACCCCAGATGGTCTAGCCGACCCTAAAGCAGCAGTACAATTATTAGAACAAGCTGCTATAGAGATAGAAACCAAATTTGGAGGTTTAGATACTGCTTGGGGTGATTATTATAGAATAAAATATAACGGTAACAATTTACCTGCAAATGGCATTGACGGTTTTTTTGGGGTGTTCCTTGTGGTATGGCCAGGAGAAGTTGATGACAATAATATGTACGTTGGTGGCGGAGATTCGTGGATAGGAGTCATTGAGTTTGGCGACGAAGTCAAAGCAAAAGTTTTATTAGCCTACGGTAACGCCACTCAAAAAAATTCCCCCCATAATGGTGATCAGTTAGAATTATTCTCTAAAAAGGAGATGCGTGACGCTTGGATTACAAAAGCTGAAATTGAATCGAATACTAAAAGGATTGAGGTAATGAGTGGGAATGGGTTTAGGGAGAAGGAATAAATTTATGAGTAATTTTGGGTAAATCGTCAAAAATAAAGGCTACATAGATTTTCGCTTCTTTTCTAAGTTCCGAAAAGAATTGCGTTCAGTCTATAAAAATTATGAAACTTATTTGACCATTACCATAAAATTGAGACATTTGAACCTTGATTTTTAATTCAACTTATAAAAGCAGATAAATATAAAACAACGAAAAACTCTTTACGTTTTTTTAGTTTAATATGAGCAACAATTTCAAACACAGTATCAACTTAATCCTAAATTTTCTCCAAATCTTTGTTGAAGCCAAGAGTTATGAGATCCTAGGAAATTTGTTGGAGGAAAACACCAACAATAATGTAGTCATTTAGGTGTATCATTTGAGTTTAAAGAAGCACAAGATTTTAATATTATTCAGAGATCCAATTCTTCAATATCAATAATGCCCCACCCATTTATATTTACGATTACCCAAATATCATTTTGTTTTACCATAAAATGAGTAATAGTTAAATTTTCCAATGATCCTATAATAGAAATTCCACTTTTCACTTCGATTTTAGAGGCAAGCTTTTCATTTAACTCAATCAGCTTTTCATTTATAAGTGGTAATAAATCAATATTAAAATTTTTGATTATTTTTCCATAAATAAATGTATTGACAATAGATTTCAGCATCTGATTAGCAATCCAACTTTTTCCGGTACTGTCAATTTTATAAGTATCAACATAAATTCTTTGGGAATTCACATCCATGTTGACAAGTGTTTGAATTGAGATTTGTAGCTCTCGCTTATTGTAAAATGTTGTTAGAGTTTCTAATTTAAGGGTCAATTCTAAATTATACTTTTCGATATCGCTTTTCTCTATATCAATTTCGAGTATCTTAAAATAATTGATTTCCTTACCATTAGAATTATTTCTACTGATGGTTTTACCTACAAACTCTTTATTTAGGTAGTTTTGTAAGGCTTTAAAACGAATTTTAATCGGAATGGATAGCGATATATCTTGACTAGTTGGTTCTTGTTCTGAATTCATATTTTAAAAATTTAGGTTGCGACTCAATTTTAAGAATTTAAATTTTATAATATCTTGAGTAAAGCATTATAAAATTTGATTCAATGCTTAAAGATATACATCTTCTAAGATTGATAATTTTTCTGCTATAATAAATCTATTCTTTGGACAGTAATTTACTAATTATTTTAACTCACAAATAACAGAACATTTAATTATAACTATTAAGAATTTTTTGGAATTTTATCTATGTATTAAATTCTTATTCCAAAAAAACTATCAGGATTAAATAACTTTGTCAGGAACACGGGATTCGTTCCTTTCATTTTTATTAAAGTTCTTAAAAAAAAGGATAAATAGGAAATTTTCTTCAATTGTATCAACATCAGTAAAATAAAAAGAGCTTTGAGTTTTACAGATTTAAATTTGGTATTGTACTGAATTATAATATGTTTGATAGGAGTTAATAAAACCTTAATTGATCGCATCTATCTAAATGTTAACTACACTAAACCCACAAAATGGACGATAGAAAAAATATTATAATCTCTCTAAATTCAAGTTTGAAAGAATCTGATGAAGGGATTGAAAATAGAATAAAATAATTGAAAAGAATCATTATTTTGAATTTTATTTTGACACTCTTAAGTGCAGGAATTCTGATGCTCCATTCTTTCTGGATTATTTAATTATTAGATTTCTAAATGGTCAAATTTTGCGATGCATGTTCTAATCAGTTTAGCTTTTGTATTAAATCTACCAAATCAAGTTTATGAGCTAAAATTATTTAAACATCTAAAGTGCATTAATTTAAAAGCTGAGTTTGATGGCATTCATAAATTGAATAGTAAACTGAAAACTATTGTCGATAAATTATACAATCGAATCTAAAAAACTGGGAAGTATTAATTTTAGGCATTGTTATTTCGTTAAGGGATTATGGCAGGGATTAGGCGATGTTAATCCTTATTGGAAATAAATGAAATTGCCCATAATTCTATTTTATGGATTGATTGTATTCCGTTTCGTATTTACCAGCAGACAATTGGATGATAACATTAACAAGGCCGAAAAGTGCTATAGCTGAGAGCTGGAAAATCCACCACTACAAATAAGTGGAACTTTACATATAAAAGCTATTTTTTACGCGCAGGTATTGACGTATAAAAAAACTATTGAATAAATATAGCATCGGTCATCTGATTAATAAACATTTTAAAAATTAAAATATTCTAGTAAACAAATTGATTAAAAACAGATTTTATTATATCAATTTATGAAATCTCAACTTTAAATTAATGAAGGTCAAAAAAAAAATAGAAGATTTGGAATCTCTAAATGGAGTGTGAAAGTACCCTAAAATACGAGGTATTTGTAACTAAATGCTATGTTAAAACAAGTAAATAACTAAAGCTTCGATGCTTTGTAAAAACTGCAAACTTTATCAAAACGCTCAGATGTAAAAGTTTTTGCTGATTTTTATCTATACTAATTATGCCATTTCTAATTATAAATTTCTTAATATTCTTTTTAATTGAAAATTATCACATATGATTGGTATTGTTGGTGGCGTAGGTCCCTACGCGGGAACAGATTTGTTAAATAAAATATTTAATAATACCCAGGCAAGTACTGATCAAGAACATCTTGATGCGATATTACTATCCATGTCCTCAAAGATTGAAGACCGGACGGAGTTCTTAATTGGTAAGGTCAAAGATAATCCCGCACATGCTATTGTAGAAATTGTTCTGAAACTTGAGAGTGCAGGAGCAACCGTTGCCGGAATCCCTTGCAATACCGCTCATTCAGAAAAAATATTTAAAGTTATTCAAATTGAATTAGAAAAAGCAAATAGCAAAATTCAGGTTTTAAATATGATTGATGAGACCGTATCTTTTATTGAATCCCAATATCCGGATGTGAGCAAAATAGGAGTATTATCCACCACGGGAACCTATAAGAGTAAATTATACGCTACGGCATTAGAATCAAAGGGATATCAAGTTATTGTACCGACCCTGGAGATACAAGAGAATCTCATTCATCCTGCTATTTACCATAAAACCTATGGCATTAAAACCATGTCGAATCCTATTCATGCGCAAGCGAGAGAAAATCTAATGCTAGGCATATCATTTCTGAAAGATCAGGATGCAGAGATCGCAATTTTAGGATGTACTGAAATACCATTAGCGCTTAAAGAGTCAACAATTAACGATGTGATCATGGTAGATCCAACAAACATTCTCGCGCGAGCACTGATTCATAAAAGTAATCCACTTAAACTAAAACCATTTTAAACTTGTATCCATGTCTAAAAAATTAATCGCACTCCTTTTTTTATTGAACATTGTTTTTAGTATTCAGGCTCAAGAACGTTCTAGAGCAAGAGCTTTAGGAATCGCTCCTGGTATTCTTATGCCTGGCCATTTCAATGCCATTACCGATGTGAAAGGCGTTGCTGTTGGTCAAAAAACGTTGATTGTTGGCGATTCCGTTCGCACTGGAGTTACTGTGATCCTTCCACACGACGGCAATATTTTTAAAGAGAAAGTTCCTGCAGCTGTTTTTGTGGGCAACGGATTTGGAAAAGCGATCGGAACAACCCAAATTGTGGAACTCGGGAATATCGAATCACCCATTGCGCTGACGAATACCCTTAATGCTTTTTTAGTGGCCGATGCATTAATCGACTACACTTTATCCATCCCAGAGAATGCTCGCATTCGCTCAGTAAATCCCGTTGTTGGCGAAACCAATGATGGCTGGTTCAATGACATCAGAGGACGTCATGTGAAAAGTTCAGATGTGCAAGAGGCTATAAAATCGGCCACAATGGGTATGGTAGAAGAAGGAAACGTTGGTGCCGGAACGGGAACTAGAGCTTTAGGATTTAAAGGTGGCATCGGAACATCTTCTCGTGTGCTGCCAAAGGAGAAAGGAGGCTATACTGTAGGAGTATTAGTTCAAACTAATTTTGGAGGCATACTGACGATAAACGGAGCTCCTGTAGGAAAGGAATTAAATAATTATTATATGGCTGAAGATGTGCCTTATGTGGTGGATGGTTCTTGTATGATTATAATCGCCACGGACGCCCCATTATCCGCACGGAATCTGGAGCGATTAGCAAAAAGATCCTTTTTAGCATTTGGAAAGGTCGGTTCTTTTTCTTCTAACGGAAGCGGAGATTACAGTATTGCTTTTAGCACCCATCCCGAGCTCAGAATTCCTCACGATTTAAAGGAAAAAGAGCGAAAAATACTGGATGTTCCTAATGATGAAATGTCTCCTTTATTTCTAGCCGTAGTTGAGGCAAGTGAAGAAGCCATTTATAATTCGCTTTTTATGGCTGAGGATATGATTGGTCAAAAAGGAAGAACGATGAAAGCAATTCCAATTGAAAAAACTCTCAAAATAATGGATAAGTATAAAGCTCGTGAAAAAACTTCTAACCCAAAGAAGAAATAGGAGTAGTACACATACATCAAACAGCGAAAGACATATTTATCGTTTGGAAGTATTTATTTAAATAAATGGCCGAGCCAAATCGTAATGTTCTTTATTATAATTGTGGAGCAATTATTAATTACCTAAAAACTCAAATAAATTATATAAAATGACCAAATGCATTTAGTCGTAAAGAATGTCTAATTATTTTCTACGTCCAAAATTTTTTTACCCTTTTAAAATATTCAACTTCACTTAAGCGTAAATTCCTAAAAGTGCCAATAATTCAGTTCAGTTTTTAGAAATATTTCTTACGAATAGATCAAATATTCCTATTTTTAATTTAACAAGAAAAATACTACAAGTGATTCTTTCGCGCATAAACGGTCATAAATCTCTAATTTTAAAATCGAACTTTGCGTCGATATTTTGCATTTTTCCGCTTTTTTTTGATTGTTATTCGGCAATAAAAAGCCATTCTACTCATTTTTGCCGAATTCATATTAAAATTGCGTAATCCAGTTTATGCCAAAACTCAATTTGGATTTCCGAAAATAAAATCTATATTTGTTAAGGTTCGTATAAAGTTTTGTTAATAGCACTGATAATAATCTTCACATAATAACTAATTAATTATTTAAACTATGAGAGTGAAAAAACTTGGAATTTTAACATTTCTACTTTTATTTCTGGTTCAAACAGGTTTTGCACAGGAAAAAATTGTTAGCGGTACGATAGTAGATAATAATAATATTCCTGTAGCAGGTGCCAATATTATTATTCAAGGTACTTCGCGCGGTACAACTTCAGACTTTGATGGACATTACACCATTAACGCTACCGAAGGTCAAACGCTGGTTTTTACCAGTATGGGATTTAATGAACAACGGATTACCGTAAAATCATCTAATACTATTGATGTCACGCTTGTAGAGGGCTTGGCTTTAGATGAAGTTTTCGTGGTGGCCTATGGGACCGCTACTAAAGAAAGCTATACCGGTGCAGCCGATGTGATAAAAGCAAAAGACCTAGAACTTTCTCAAAACGCTTCGTTTCAAGATGCCTTGGTAGGTAGAGCACCAGGTGTTCAAGTAACCAAAGGGTCTGGCCAAGTAGGATCAGCAACCAGTATACAAATTAGAGGGATTGGGTCAATCAATGCTTCAACGGAGCCGTTGTATGTGATCGATGGCGTTCCCGTGTCATCAAATAGCTCGGGACAATTGCAGGATTATATATATTCAAGCAATAATGTTTTGAACTCCTTGAACCCGGAGGATATTGAGTCCATCTCTGTTTTAAAGGATGCTGCAGCTTCTTCGCTTTACGGCTCACGAGCTGCCAATGGTGTGGTTTTAATCACCACCAAAAAAGGAAAAACCGGCGAACCTAAAATAACCTTGAAATCCTCCTTCGGATTTTCGCCAGATTGGGCAACCGACAACTGGGAACCTGCGAGTACAGAAGACAACCTTGATTATTTGTACCGCGTCTATTATGATGCAGAATTATCGGGTGGTGGAACCGCGGTTGAATCTAACGGATATGCTTTGAGATCTTTAAACAATCGTTTTGGTAAATATGGGTATATATTTTCTACCGATGGAACTGGGCCTGGAGAGAATCTTAATATTGCAGGTAAAACAGATGGTGTTTTAAACAGAGATGGTCAATTTTACAATTGGAAAGATGAATTTTTTAGAAATGCCATCAACTTAACGAATGATGTATCGGTAAGCGGTGGAACAGAAAAAACGAACTATTTTTCGTCATTTTCTTATACTCGAAATGATGGACGTGTCAAAGAAAATAGTTATGATCGATTTTCAGGTCGTGTCAATGTGATACAAAAAATAGGTAATCATATTGAATTTGGCTCAAATGTCAATGTTTCGGGATCCACATTAACCGGATTCAATGATACCAATAATGCTGGTGCGAATTATTTCCAAGCGGTGCGCAGTCGTTTGTTTGGTGTGTATTGGCCAACCGATTATAAAACTGGTGAAGTCTACACGGGGCGCTATGGAAATAGTTTTGCCTATAACAATTTGTTTCATGATAACGAATGGGAGAATTCATCAAAAGTTTTTCAAACCCGAGTTATAGAAACAGTTAAAGTCAATATTTTACCGGAATTAGTTGCTCAAACTATTTTCTCTTATGACAATACTGAAACCAAAGATCATCTTTACTATAGCCGTTTACATTATAATGGTAAGGGAATGGGAGAGGTTACCGAAATGTCTACAAATGAAAAACGCGCGGTGTCTTCCACAACATTAACCTATGACCTCAGTCTTGGGCTGCATAATTTCAATGCCCTTGCCGGTTTTGAGACCGAACGTAATCGTACTTCCTTCCAAAGGTCAAAGGGTACGGACTTACCTGCAAGTGGATTACATACAGTTTCTACGGCGGGAGATACAGATGCCTCTGCCTATTCTTGGGGGAACTCCATGATGTCTTACTTATCTCGTTTAGAGTATAATTATAATAAAAAATATTATTTGGCGGGATCTTTAAGAAGAGATGGTAGTTCAAAACTTGGACCCGATACGCGATGGGGGAATTTCTGGTCCGTATCAGGTGCTTGGAGTATAGACAGAGAACCGTTTATGGAGAACGTTGATATCATTAACAGCCTTAGAATTAGAGCCTCATACGGTATCAATGGTACTTTACCACCGTCCAATTATGGCTGGAGATCCTTAATAGGATACTCTTCAAAATATATGAGTTTACCAGGCGCTGGTCTTACCAATATTTCAGACCCTAATCTTTCATGGGAAACGAATCATATTTCGGATGTTGCTTTAGAGTTTGGATTGCTTAAAAATCGACTTTATGGAACGATTGAATATTTTAATCGTGATTCAAACGATCTTTTACAAAGTGTTCCAATTTCGAGAGTCACTGGATTTAGTTCAACGTTGAGAAATATTGGTTCCATAAACAATAAAGGGATCGAGCTTCAACTTGGAGGAAAAATAATTGATACTAAGGATTTGGTATGGAGCGCAAACGTGAATGCCTCTTTTGTTAAATCTAAGGTTACAAAATTAAGTGAAGGTGCTGATATTATTTGGTACGACAATGTTGACCGCAGAGCGCAGTATATCTATAAAGAAGGAGAATCCACTCTTGCATTTTATGGACTTGAATATGCTGGGGTAGATCGCACTAATGGGGTTAATATATTTTATGTGAATGATCCAAATGATCCTAATGCAGGCGATTTCCAGTTAAATGGAAGAGGTGCAACCTACGATTTTAACAAGGCTAAAGAAACCATTATTGGAGAAGCCTTCCCAGACGTACAAGGCGGGTTAAATACTCAGGTAGCTTACAAAGGAGTTTCTCTCGGATTGAATTTTATATATAAAATTGGAGGCTATCTTTATGATTCCGTAGACCAACATGTGGCCGATGATGGACTTTATTGGGAAAGAATGCGTTCTCAATATGCTGTTGACAATATGTGGACCGAAGAGAATCCGAATGGTTCATTACCTAAAGTTAGAGGTACGGACGAAGAAGGTGTAACTCAGTTTAGTAGTCGCCATCTTTATGATGCCACCTTTTTAAGATTGAAAAACATCAACTTAGGCTATGATTTCCCTTCATCTGTAACAGAGAGAATGAAACTTTCAACTCTGAGGGTATTTGCGGTAGGAACCAATTTATTTACATCTTCAAAATACAAGTATGCGGATCCTGAAGTAAATCAATTTGCGACCAAAGGTTGGGAATTACCTTTTACAAAAAATTATACTTTTGGTATTGAATTAAGTTTCTAATCGAATAAATAAAAAACATGAAAAAATTGAATAAAACATCTTTAGTTATAATAACTGCCATAATCATGTCGTTCGGGCTTGTTTCTTGTGACGATGATTTCTTGGATGTACCACCCACAAATTCGGGAGAGTCTTCCACGGCAGTTGAAAGTGTTGCTGATGCTCAGGTAGTGCTAAATGGTATCATGAGAGGCCTAACCGACATTACTTATTATGGCCGAAACTTTATGGTATATGCTGAGGCAAAAGGAGGCGAAGTCACGACGCGAACCTTAGGGAGAGGATTGAGTGATATGTATACTTTTAATAGTACGCCTACCTCAAATAATTTTGAGTCCTTTTGGAATGATATGTATAACCGGATTTTGCAAACAAATTATCTTATCGAAAGCATTGAAAATGTGACAGGAGAGGGTAATTATGATAATGTGAAAGGGCAAGCCCTAACAGTACGCGCACTTCTATATTTCGATTTGGTTCGAATCTATGGTAAGCCTTACACCTATGATAAAACCTCTTACGGGATTCCAAATGTGTTGACTCCTATTGATGCTTTATCAAATCCTTTACGAGCCTCTGTTGAAGAAAACTACCAGCAGATCATTATTGATTTGAAAGCTGCTGAAGAGCTACTTCCTAAAGCAAAAAGTGATGGTTACGTTAATTATTATGCTAATAAAGCTCTACAGGCGCGAGTATATCTGACTATGGCTAACTATCCAGAAGCTCTTGCTGCCGCGGAAGAAGTGATCAATACGGGACCTTATCAATTGTACTCTAATAGTGCATGGGTAGGTTCATGGGCCTCACAGTTTGGATCTGAATCTATATTTGAATTGGGGATTATTCCAAACGAAAACGATCATGGCAATGGAAGTCTAAGTATTTACTTCAGAAAGCAATATTATGGTAGTAGTAGTGCCAACGGACAGTATTTTGCCAGTGACTATTATTTAGATAAATTAGAGCAAGATGCTGAAGATGTGAGATGGGGCATTATGGGAGATGATAGAGAGTTTGCATCCGAGGACATTCATATGGGAGCGAGTTATAAATACAGTGGCGATTTAGCCTTGTCTGGAGATGGCAAATCAACAGCTACCGCGGTTAACATTAAAGTTATTAGATTATCAGAAATGTATTTAATTGCGGCGGAAGCGGCCTTTCATTCTGATAAAGAGTTAGCAGCTACTTATCTTAATAAGATTCGCCAGAGATCACCTAATTTAGCGCCAGCCACGGCTGGTACTATTAGTATCGATATGATTTTAGATGAGAAAAGTAAAGAGTTATTTACAGAAGGGCAACGTTATTTCGATATGCTTCGTTTAGGAAAACCAATTACTTTTAATGATGATTTCAATGACCTGCCAATTACTGCAAGAACTAAGACCATTGATGTAACGTTTGACAAAATTGTTTTGCCAATTCCAAAGAATGAAATTAACGCAAATCCACCACTTGGTGCACAACAAAATCCAGGATATTAAAATAGAGGAGATTATATTTTAATCAATTCCAACCAATCACGAAAAGCCTAAAAAATTATATATTTTTAGGCTTTTTTATTTTAAAATTTTGCCCTGGTATGGGTCATATTAAAACCAATCTTACCAGTAGTCTTATGAAATAAATTTAGTTCCAGAACATCCTCACGGAATTTACAATGATTAAGTATTCTGGGCATTTTAGCTAAATGGACTAAAGAAATAGTTAGATGTATTTGCAGAATTTCCTGTTTTTAGCTGATCCAAACCTATAAATACTTCTTGTAAAGATTATTTAACACTTTTAAATCATAATCCGTAAGTGTGTCATCCACTTCGGTTTGAATAAAGTGCAATTTGAAGGATTTGATGGCCGCCGGCATATCGCTGACATTGTACCCGATGATTTTAAGAGCAATCTTGGGTGTCACATCTAATAATAGCGCCGGTTCTCGATCCTGTTTTTTATTTAGAACAATAGAGTCGTTTTCTAAAGTGTGTACTTCTTGAGGAATGTCTAAATCTAAAAAAGTTGGGTGGTCGAGAGATTGAGTATCTATTAAGGGAAATTCGTCATACCATAATCCGTAACCTTCTTTCGCTAATTCCTTCCAAGGAAACGTCCTATTCGGATCATTCTTTCTGCTTGGGGCAATATCAGAATGACCAATAAAGTTGGCCGCTGGAATCTTATATTTCTCTTTCAGATCTTTTAATAATTCCATTAAGCTCAAGATTTGAAGCGAAGAAAATTCTTCAAAGCCATTATTGTCAAGTTCTATTCCAATGGATGAAGAATTTAAATCGGTATTAGAGCCCCATTGACTATTTCCACCATGCCAACCCCGATAAAGATCATTGAGCATATGATAGATCTCTCCATTTTTTCCAATGACATAGTGCGCGCTTACCTGAGTTCGTTCTAAAGTAAAAGTTTTTAAGGTTTGTTCTACCGAGTCTTGAGCGGTATGATGAATAACCACGATATTGGGTCTTCTAAGGTTAAAATTAATTGTACCAACCCAGTTTGCAGCAAATTTTAAGGCACTTGCAGTACCAGGATTAGGAGGGGGAATTACTTCCAATTCTTTAGAAAGTTCTCTGGTTTGTTTTTTATAAACTCTGTTAGTGGAAGCGTATGGATTACTGGCGCACGATAACATCATACACGCCAAAACCATTATAGTCAGTGCAGCAATTGTTCTATTCATAATTTGGTTATTTTAAAATTTCTAATGAAAAAGATTTAGAGATATTCATATGAGTAAGTAAGAACCGCTATACTAAGTTTAAGCCAGCGTCTTTATAATTTTTAAGCGTAGGATCTTCTGAATCCAAATCGGTAACCACCGTGTCAATTTCATGAAATATACAAACGTCATAATTGAGGACAGCGTTTAGCTTGTTATATGTAGCCAAGTAAACAATGCGTTCTGCAGCGTTGATCATCGCTTTCTTAATTAGTGAAACTTCGTAGCCTTCATCCGTGATCCCTTGTTTGATGCTTAACGCGCTAACGCCAATAAACGCAATGTCCACCCTTAAATGGGATAAATACTGGATGACATCGATGCCAATAGTGACCATGGAACTTCTGTGAATTTTGCCTCCAATAAAAATAGTTTCAATTAAAGGATGCTCTGTTAACTGCATTGCGATAGGCAAGCTGTAAGTGTAAATCGTAGCACTTAACGTTTTCGGCAATAACTTGGCCAGCATTAAATTAGTTGTTCCGCCGCTCATAATGATAACCATGCCATCTCCTATTAATGTGATGGCTTTTAAAGCGATGCGCGCCTTATTTTCTCTATTGTAGATGGAGTCCTCATTATAATGATATAGTTTCTGAATGGTTGAAATTGCACCACCATGTACTTTGGTCAATAAACCTTGATCGTCCAAGTCCTTTATATCTCGTCTTATAGTGTCTTCTGAAACGTCCATTTTTTCAGACAAAAAACTGGAACTGACTTTTCTGTTGATGCTTACCTCATCAATTATTTTTTGTTGACGTTCTTTTTTTTTCATATCAAATTTAATTTTTGAAATCACACCAGAACTAAATGCGAAAATAATTTGAATATACGCATAATTTTGCATGGTTTAATGGCCAACATCGCAGGATAAACTAAAATAGTATATATTTGAAGGTACCTGATTCAAACTTTACTAAATTATTAAATAATGGATACTTCGAAGCGATTAATTTCATTAGATGTTTTAAGAGGCATGACCATTGCGTTGATGATTCTCGTCAACACTCCGGGAAGCTGGAGTTTTGTTTATGCGCCTTTAAGACATGCAGCTTGGCATGGATGCACGCCTACAGATCTAGTTTTCCCTTTTTTCCTTTTTATTGTTGGAATGTCGGTATATTTTTCTTTCAAAAAGTATGACACCAACTTATCTAAGCCAGCCGCTTTAAAGATTATTAAGAGAACCCTTATCATATTTATAATAGGAGTTGTTCTGAATTTATATCCTTATTTCAATTTTAGTGAAGTCAGAATAATGGGAGTTTTACAACGCATCGCTTTAGCTTATGGAGCAGGAGCCATGCTTTGTTTAGCATTTAAAAAAAATAAATTACTAATTGTTCTGGCCGGTATCTTATTAGGTTATTGGGCGCTGTTGTATTTTGGAGCGGACTCGAATCCTTATTCTTTAGAAGAAAACGTAGTCAGAAGATTTGATCTCTTCCTTTTTGGAGAGCATCACATTTATAAAGGTTTCGGCATTCCCTTTGATCCAGAAGGCGTGTTATCATCAATTCCAGCTATTGGAACTGTAATTATAGGGTATCTCATCGGCCAGGTTATTGACATTGAAACCTCGATGACGTTGAAAATGAAAAAACTATTGATTTACGGCATTATAATGGTTGTACTTGGTGGTATTTGGTCTCTCTTATTTCCAATCAATAAACCTTTATGGACAAGTTCTTACGTACTATATACTGCGGGATTGGGAACCTTGTTTTTAGCGCTGTTGATTTTCATTATTGATTATAAAAAGTACAGCGGGTGGTCGAAACCTTTCGTTCATTTTGGTTCCAATCCATTGTTTATTTTCGTGTTTTCAGGTATCTACGCAAAAACCATCAGCTACCTGATAAAAATACCTGTTTCTGAAAGTGCAAGTTCAACATCTTTTTATAATTATCTGTTTACCGAGGTGTTCGCACCTACATTTGGTAATATGAATGGTTCATTAATGTTTGGGATAAGTCACATTATAGTGTTTTGGTTTATCTGTTATATACTGTATAGAAATAAAATTTTTATTAAAATATAGGAGGTCTAATAAACTCAGTAACCCATCGTTATTATTGACAAACCAGATATATTCAGACAATGAAAAATTCAAAATAATCCCATATTCACTGTGGATATTTTAGAAAATTTAGAAGGATATAAGATACAGCATGCTACATTCAAATATATTAGTAAAACGCATCGCTAGTGTCTAATCCAATGAGATATCTGAATATGGCATCGAAGAAAAAGAACAGCATATTACCCAACTAATTCTAAAACCCATATTTTTAGATATTAAAAATAAAAACCGACCACACCAATGAGTGCCAACTTAATTCTAATCATCATCGCTGTCTATTTTGGGATATTAATGTTGATTTCCCATATTGTTTCAAAAACTTCAAGTGACGAATCCTATTATACGGGCGACCGAAAATCTCCTTGGCAAGTCGTGGCTTTTGGGATGATTGGCGCTGTATTATCTGGAGTTACTTTTGTATCAATCCCAGGCATGGTTGGGAATAACTATTTTTATTATTTGCAATTTGTTTTTGGCAATATTGTGGGGTATGTCTTTATAACTTATGTTTTGGTTCCCATTTATTACGATTTAAAACTCGTGTCTATTTACACATATTTAGAAACGCGCTTTGGGATCAAGACTTACAAAACGGGTTCTTTGTTTTTTTTGATTTCGCAATCCTTTGGCGCCGCATTAAGACTAATGCTCGCCGCAAAAATTTTACAATATGCTGTTTTTGATGCATTCAATATTCCTTTTTTTGTAACCGTCATTCTTATGCTTGTACTTATTTGGTTATATACCCATAAGTCAGGGATAAAGACCATTGTGTGGACCGATACCTTACAAACATTTTTTTTACTATCAGCTGTATTTGTGACCATTTATGTGGTTAAGAATTCATTGAATTTAAGTGTTTCAGAAACAATTACTTCGATTACAAGTCATGAGTATTTTAAAATTTTTGATTGGGATATCCATTCTGGAAACAACTTCTTTAAGCAATTTATCTCAGGGATATTAATTGCTGTGGCGATGGTCGGCCTCGACCAAAATATGATGCAAAAAACCCTGACCTGCAAAAACAAAAAGGAAGCACAAAAAAATATTCTGACTTTTAGTATTTTTTTGGCGGTTGCTCAATTTCTGTTTTTGGGTTTAGGAGTCATGCTCTATTTATATGCTGAAAAATTTGGAATCCAAATGAATATTGAAAATGGAAAATTCATCAATACTGATAATTTATTTCCGAAGTTATCCTTAAACCATTTTGGGATTATTGCCGGAATCAGTTTTATCCTAGGCATAACGGCGGCTTCCTTTTCAAGCGCAGATTCTGCCCTAACCGCTTTAACCACTTCCTTTACACATGATTTTTTAAACATCCAGAGTAAGAGTCCGAAGAAAAGACTCCAATTAAAAAATCGAACCTTATTAGGGTTTTCGGCATTTATTTTTATCATTATCATGCTGTTTTCAGAAAGTAAGGGTGATGTCATTTCAACCATTTTCAAGGTGGCAGGGTATACTTACGGCCCATTATTGGGACTGTACTTGTTAGGTATTTTTACTAAAATAAAGATTTATGATAATGCAGTTCCTTATATATGTGTTCTGATGCCTTTGGTAACCTACTTCTTAAACTACACTTTTATAGAGTGGTATGATTTTGACTTTGGCTTCATGAATATTTTTGTCAATGCCTTACTTACTGTAATATGCCTGATAGCAGTAAAAAAGAGAGAGAAAGCAGTAGTGTAAATAATACTATGTTTTGATATCTCTAATAAAACTTTAAGAATTAAATAAACAATGTTCCAACAAAAATTCGTGAGCGGAGCAATTCAAGTGATTCAAAACGTTCATGATGTCGATGAAGTTTCTTCAGTTCAATTGACATAACATGAAAATTATTAGAAAAGTCGTTGATACTTATAATTCAAATAACATATGAGAAATAATTTAGTAATAACCATAATAGTAATTCTAGGGTTTGTGTCTTGTGCCAAAATCCCAACTAAGCATTCCATCCCTATAGATGCCAGCACCACATGGGTTGACAGCATCTATAACAACATGTCGCTACAGGAGAAAGTTGGCCAGTTATTTATGGTTGCGAGTTATTCCAATCGAACTCCGGCACACAAAGATTCCATTCAAAAATTGATCAATGATCATCATATTGGGGGCCTTATATTTTTTCAAGGCGGCCCCGTGCGTCAAGCAAACCTTACAAACCATTTCCAATCCATTTCAAAGGTTCCATTATTTATTGGGATTGATGGCGAATGGGGTTTAAACATGCGTTTGGATAGCACTTCCCGATACCCGTATAATATGACACTCGGAGCTATTGAGGACAACGAGATCATTAAACGGATCGGAAGACAGATTGGAAAAGATTGCAACCGGATGGGCATTCATATCAATTTTGCGCCTGATGTGGACATCAACACCAACTCAGAAAACCCGGTGATCGGCGTTCGTTCGTTCGGTGAGGATAAATTCAACGTCACTGAAAAGGCTTGGGCTTTTACGGATGGTATGCAAAGCACGGGCGTTTTAGGCAGTGCCAAGCATTTTCCAGGGCATGGCGATACCCATTCAGATTCGCACAAAACGCTTCCTACGATTTCCTTTTCTGAACAACGCATTGATTCCGTAGAGCTCTATCCTTATAAAGAACTCATTCGTAAAGGAGTGGCAGGAGTTATGGTCGCACATTTGAACGTGCCTAGCTTGGAAAGTAAAGAGGGTTTACCTTCCTCTCTTTCGTACAGTATTATCACGGAGCTCCTGAAGGAAAAACTAGGATTTGAAGGGCTGATATTTACGGATGCCTTAAATATGAAAGGCGCCGCCGATTATGGTCAACCTGGGGATATTGATTTAGCAGCATTTAAAGCGGGCAACGATGTGCTTCTTTTTACAGTAGATGCACCCAAAGCGATTTCTAAGATCATGGAAGCTTATCATCAAAACGAAATTACAGAGGAGCGCTTAGCACATTCTGTCAAGAAAATCCTTCAAGCAAAATTTGATGCGGGTTTGAATCATTACAAACCTATTGAAATAGAAAATCTTGTGGCAGATTTGAATGAGGATGTGAATAGTGTTTTATTTGAAGAGGCAACCAAAAGTGCTATTACACTTATTCAAAATGTTAATGGCCAATTACCTTTAAATAAGAATGTAAAAGAAAACATCGCGTATTTGAAATTAGGAGATGGCTCTGCAGATGCATTTCTGAACGCTTTAAAGCTTAAAACTACGATTACGGATATTTCTAAAATTTCAAATGAAAAACTTTCAGACGAACTAAAAAAATACGACAGAATTATCATTAGTTACCATCGTGAAAATTATAGAAGAACTAATGCCATTTCAAATACCGATAAAAAGATTATCGAAAGTATTTCAAAAAACAACAAAACTATTTTGACTGTATTTGCGAGCCAGTATAGTTTGAAAGAAACGAACTTGGAAGCTGTGGAAAGTATCCTTATTGCCTATGAAAACACAGAAATTGCCAACCTAATTTCTGCTAAAATTATTTTTGGAGAATCCGCGGCAATAGGCACCTTGCCCGCTTCAATTTCTAAAACCTATCCAGTACACACAGGAATTATAATCAAAAAGTAATTTGTTAAGATTTTAATCTCTAAGAACGAATCAGTAAAAGAAATACATGTATGGTTTTAATGGCTTGTGTGCTGTTTTGAAAGACCAAAAATAAATGTGTTTTTCCTAAAATGTCTCCCGAATAAGACTTTTAAAAACCATCTTAATTATCTCTAGACCAAATCCACTGCAGGTATCAAATAATGAAGTAATAATAATTGTTAACATACAGAGGTTCAAAAAAAATACTACAATCTAATTTCTTTTTAAAAGTTGATTGCTCTAAAAACAACTAGCTCTGGACGAATGCCATCCAGAGCTAGTTTTATATTTAATAATACAAAGATTTTTTTAATCCATTCCTAATTACCAACCAGGGTTTTGTTTTAAGTCAACACCTTCAGCTTCATACAAACTGATGTCGTTAGTAGGAATTGCGGTCAGGTAATGTTTTGGAGATACAAATTCTCTTGACACTCCTGAAGCATACGGAATGACATACCCTTCAGCATTGACTTTAGTTTTAGAATCTGTTCCTATTAACGAAGGAATTCTTGCCCCTAACACAACATCTGGATTGCTGTTGGTATCTAAATAGTCTCCTTTTTTCCAGCGTAAAATATCTGCTTGGCGCATGCTGGTCCAGCTCATGAACTCAATTCTGCGTTCGCGACGAACTTCCCAAATAATTGGGCTAACTGCACCGGTAATTTGCTCCAAGGCCGATACTCTTTGTGGGTCTTCAATTTGTACCCCATTAGCAAGAGCATTGGTGCCGTCGGTGGTTAAAGTTGCAATGCCTGCACGTGCACGTACTTTATTCAGTGAAAGATCCAAATCGGCGTTAGTGATCGTTCCCAATTCGGCGGCAGCTTCGGCATAGTTCAAATAAACTTCACTAAGTGTGAAAACAGGCGCATCGATATGATTCTGTCCAATTGTTGTGACTTCAGGACCTGATAATGCTGGGTTGTTAAATAATTGAAACACATAACCTGTAATGGACGTCAATCCATTCCAAGGTTTGTCTGAATACGCATACTCAGTCGTACCAAAGGATTTAGCAAAACGAGGATCTCTATTGGCAAATGTCGTATTGATATTTTCGTCTCCCAGGTATTCTGCATTTCCACCCACTTGTTTGATCGGGAGACCATTAGTTGTTACATAACTTTCTGCGCCAAACTTAGTCAAGCCATTTTGTACAGTTGACGTATTTGTATAGGCTTGGATGGAATTTGCCAAAGCTCCCTGGATGTATCTTTTAGCGAGGATCACTTCCGGATTACCCAATAACTCAATAGAGTTGTAAAGCGATTTCCAGTCGGATTGTAAAGCGTACGCAGGATTATCCATTACGGCCAATGCTGCCGTTTTTGCTTTCTGAAGATACGCCGTGCCATCTTGAGAGGTGTTGTATTTTCTGTTGGTGCCTTCATAAAGAGAAACGCGGCTCAGTAGAGCGTAAGCCGTGTATTTATTGACGGTCACATTCTTGTCATCAACCTCTAAAAGTAGGGCAGTGGCGTCTTCTAAATCCTTAATCACATTATCTATGACTTCAGCTCTATTTAAGGCAGGTTTATAAACCTCAGGATCCCCTTGATTCAAATACATGTCGGTATAAGGAACATCTCCAAATTCTTGCGCCAGTCGGAAGTAGGTGTAAGCTCTAAAGAATTTAGCCACGCCCAAATAATGATTTTTCTTGGACTCATCCATGGCTACAGTTGGCACTCTTTGTAACATTAAGTTGGAACGACGAATCAACGAGTAGTAATTATTCCAATTACTGTCAGTTGCGTTTGCCGTGGTGTTAAAGTTCACAAAGACGTTCATCGCTAAATTATCATCTATATTAGAGGCGGTATGAAAATAGAAATCGGCCGTGGTGCTGGCGTTATTTCCATAGGCATAAAAGGTATCATAATTGAGCCAAGAAAATGTTCTGACGTTATTTTCAGAAGTCCAAAAGTTATCATCGCT
This sequence comes from Flavobacteriales bacterium, assembly GCA_038243395.1. GTDB lineage: Bacteria > Bacteroidota > Bacteroidia > Flavobacteriales > Flavobacteriaceae > Gelidibacter. The sequence goes on from JBBSRC010000055.1 coordinate 21,782, forward strand.
GAAGATATCTTTAGGGGGCGTGTCCAAATAATCTGAACAGTTAAAAGACAGTCCTGCCATTGTAAGGGCAAGTACAGCTAGCTTTAACTTGTAGTTTATAATTAATTTTCTCATTTTTTTAAGTTTTTTAATTAGATTTAAAATGCAACTTGAATACCAAGAGACCATGTTTTAGCATAAGGGAAGGTTCTACCCCAAGCTGCCTCCGTATCGTTGATTTCGGGATCTACCGGTAAATCCCCGCTCTTAAAAGTTACCAAATTCAAACCAGATATATAAGGTCTGATTTTATCGATACCGACTTTTTTAGTAATGCTTTCCGGAATTGTATAGCCCACCGTTAAACTTTTTAATCTCAAGTAGGACATGTTCAGTAAATATCGCGACTGCGCCACGAAGTTGTTCGATCCTGGTGCATAGGCTCCAAAAGCATTAGCGGCATGGTTAGGATATGGGTTTGGATAAAACGCTTCGGTATTATCAGGCGTCCAATAGTCATTCATGTGAGCGTACATCGCATCTGTTCGGTTGTAAAAAGGTAAAACTAAATCGGAAGTTGCCCAATATTGACGCTCTCCAACGCCTTGAAAGAAGGCATCAACGTCAATGCCGTAAAATGTGCCTCCAAAGCGCATTCCATATTGATATTTCGGAGTTGTATTACCAATGACTTTTAAATCACCTGGATCATCTACAGTGCCTTTACCTCTAGATATGACACCATCGCCATCCAAATCTTTGTACATCACGTCTCCAGCGCCATATTTAAATGCACCTCTTCGGACATTTGAATAATCCACGCCATTAACTATTAAACCTGTTGCATCCACAACATCTGAAGCTTGTATCAGTCTGTCTGTGGATAATCCCCATATTTCGCCAATCTTCTGGCCTGTGTAGTAAGAGCCTAATAATTTTGTCGTGTTATTCCATTCGGTAACTGTTGTTGTATAATCAGAAATTGTTAAATCAGCATAAACCGCCACATCATTAGTGATGCTTTTGTTGAAGTTAATGCCTAACTCCCAACCTTCGGTTCTCAGATTTCCTGAATTTGTATTTGCTGCAGATTGTCCAAAAGAACCTGGAAGGGTTTTTCCTGGAGATAACATGCCTTTGGTATCACGTTGATAGTAATCAAACGTCATTCCTAACATACTGAAAACTCTGAGGTCTAAACCGATATCTTGGGTCGTTACCTTTTCCCAGGTCAAATAGGGATCAACGTTGTTAGGTAAGGATACTGACGGTGGAATGGACGAACCACTGCCTAACCACCAAGGATTAGAACGGGACATGATCGGCAAGAAAGCGTTATTGGCGATATTCTGATTTCCAATGGAACCTATCGAAGCTCGCAATTTTAGTTCATTTAGCCAACCGCGTGTGCTTTCCATAAATTTTTCATTCGAAATTCTATATCCAGCAGAGGCGGACGGGAAGAATCCCCATTGTTCATTCGTTGGGAATTTTGAAGAACCATCATAACGCGCATTCAATTCCAATAAATATCTGCTGTCGTAATCATAATTGATCCTACCAAAAACTCCAGCAATGGCATAATCAGATAGTCCAGGATTTAAAGTAAAATTGGAGCTAAGAGGTGAGGTAAATTGATCGCCAATGGCTAAGTTGAACTCTGGTTTGTTTTTATCCAAAAGTGTATTTCTACGGGCATAAGTTCTTTCAAACGATGACCATTCAGTATTAAGACCAGTAAGCACTGTGAAGTTGTGCACCTCGTTCAAGGTTTTAGAATAATTAGCATATATATTGGCCACGTTGGTTACGGTAGAGGATTTGGCCTGCGCCACAAAATCATTGCCTGTTTCCATCATCGTAGGTTTTCCATCCGTTATATCGCCTGCACCAGACCACCAATCCCACAATGGCACTTGGCCGCCATTCTGTTTGTTGCTCATAAAATTGTTACTCACGCTATACTCACCAATGATGTTAAGATCTTTAGTAATCTGGGCGGTTAACTTCGCACTAATACGCGTGTCATTCTCCATCCTTTTGTTCATTGAGGCATTATGCATGTACCCAGGAGCATGACGGAATTCTACGCCATTATAGGTGCCGTAAGGGAAAAAAGAACCCCAACGCATGTAGTATCCAAAATACCCGTTTCCAGCGGTATCCAATCCGCTATTGTAGTAGTTGAAAGGCGCCTTGTACTCCTGGTAGGATGATAAAACTTTAAAATCGCCGGTAAGCCAATCTGTCAATTGCGTGGTCATACCCATGTTGAGATTAATCCTTTCATTCTTTTCTGTATTAATTCTCATAACCCCATCTTGATTGGAAATCCCTAGAGAGACAATGAACGAACTTTTTTCTCCTAATGATCCTTGTGCCGAAAGGTTATGAAAGCTTTGAGCCGCATTTTTCTGTAACATTTCAGCATGCGGATCCCAAATTCTATAAAAGTAATTTTTACCTCCAATAATATCAAAATCCTCTCCTAAGATCATGTTCCTGTCATTCTTGTCTCTTGAGTATGCATATTTCTCCTTCCAATTAATGATGCCCGGAAGTAAGGTCTTGTAGTTCATTCCAAACGATTCTGGATTGGCATTTCCTGCACGCGCCTGAGCTTCGATCATTGCAGGAAGTTCAATAGTAGGATCGTTGAACTCCACTAAAGAAATTGGATTGCTCCACCCATAACTGCTACTGTATGAAAATCTAACTTTACCTTGAGTGTCCTTACCACTTTTTGTGGTTATCAAGATGACTCCAAACGCAGCTCGAGCACCATAGATCGAGGCTGATGCCGCATCTTTAAGTACAGAAATTGTTGCCACATCTTCAGGGTTAATGAGCGACATGTCCGAAGGAACACCATCCACTAATACTAATGGGGAACCCGAAACCGTACCATTGACAATGGTCCCTGCCCCTCGGATATTGATATTGGAAGTTTTCCCAATATTCCCAGAATTAAAAGTAACATTCAAACCCGGCGTTGTGCCTTGCAAACCTTTGGTTAAGTCTGTGATGGGTTTACTTCCCAACGCTTTTCCGACATCAACACTGGCCACTGCGCCCGTAAGATTAACTTTCTTCTGTGAAGAGAAACCCACAATGACGACTTCGTCCAATAGGGAAGAGCTCTCAGCGAGGTCAACATTGACCGTTTGTTGCCCTTCAACCTTCACTTCCTGCATCTCGTATCCCAAGAAAGTGAAACTTAAGGTTTCGCCGGACGCTACAGCTATGCTATAATTACCGTCAAAATCGGTCGAGGTGCCTTTAGTGGTTCCTTTAACCAGCACATTAACTCCTGGTATGGGGATGCCATCGGCTTTGTTTTTTACAGTTCCAGTAATTGTTTTTGTTTGCGCAAAGGTCGTTTGAGCTAAGAAAAACAATAATGAAATAAAGAGAAATTTCTTCATAATGTTTTAGTCTTTATACGGTTAATTAACATTCGTTAACAAATATATTTAATTATTGCGTACAAATGCATTATTGGGAAAAATATATTGCTAATAATGTCAATAACGCAAACTCTCGCAATTATAAGAACGATTTGAGATTTTGAGTTTTATTATTCAATATATTTGTGATTGACTTTAAATTTTCAAAGAATGCTCAAGGCCGAAAGACATGATTTTATAATGGGTAAACTTCTTAAGGATCAAAAAGTTGTGACCATCAACTTAGCTTTGGCTCTTGACTTATCAGAAGATACAGTTAGAAGAGATTTGAACGAGATGGACAGGAAAAAGCTACTTAAGAAGGTTTATGGCGGCGCTATATTAATGCCGGAAAAATCTATGGATATTTTCCATATTCATATCAGTGCCGAAGAGGAAAAGAAAAAAATTGTTGCGAAAGCATTATCGCTGCTTCATGATGGTCAGGTAATTATCATGAGTGGTGGAACCACTAATTTGGTTTTTGCCAAACTAATTCCAGAACACTTTAAGATTACCATATATACCTATAGCTTACCAATAGCCATGCAATTATCGCGACACCCCAATATAGAACTCATTCTAATCGGCGGGAAAATGCAAAAAAATGCAATGGTTACCATAGGAATTGATGTCATTCAAGTTTTATCTAAAGTAAAAGCTGATTTGTGTTTTATGGGTGCAAGTGGCATCAATATAAAACAAGGTTTAACTGAAGAAGGCTATGAAGTCTCCATAGTGAAGAAAGCAATGATAGAGTCGTCCGACAGGATTGTTTCCATGTTTACTTCCAATAAATTAAATACGAGAATGGCACATCGTGTATGTGGGCTTCGCGATTTGGATACAATTGTTACAGAATTAGATCCGCAAGATGCCAGGTTGGAAGAATACAGAAAAACTGGGGTTATTATAATATGATTAATGCCAGGATTTTAATGAAGTGCATTATTTAATAATAGTGTTCGAAGGTTTGGAAATAACTCGAATTTGAGTTTTAAAATTTTCTGAAGGGAAAATGCATTTCTGATCTTGGAATTTTTATGAGATGTAAGGAAGCTTCAGAACATTCAAAGACAATGTCACACGATAATTTTAAAATAAGACTTGCATGTCGGATTTAGAACAAAAATTAAATCTCCAACAAGTCCAACCATTATGAACGATGCTCTAACAAGCAAAATAAAATAATTATGAAATACTTATGTACTTGTCTCTTCTTTCTATTAATAATGACCTCAAGTTTTTCTCAGGATTCTAACTTTGAGGAAAAGATTAAATTTGTCCATCTTACCGATTTACATGTTTCTGTAGGCAATGACAATGATTATTTATTGCAAGAAATAGTAAAGGAAATTAATGAGTCCGCCAATGAATTTGTTGTCATAACTGGAGATATAACCAATTTGGGAGATGATGACGAACTAGAGCGCGTTCACACTATTCTAGAGAGTTTAAAGATTCCATATTATATCGTTTCTGGAAATCACGAAACAACGTGGAGCAAAAGTGCAGGTATGACCTATAAAAAACTTTGGGGTGAGGATCGCTTTGCGTTTTCGAAAGGAAATTATCTTTTTGTGGGCTTTCCTTGTGGACCCTATATGCAAATGGGAGATGGTTTTGTTAAGCATGAGGATATCCTTTTACTCGACAAAACTTTAAATGACAGTCTTAAAAACACCAATAAAAAAGTTTTAAGCTTCTCTCATTACCCGTTGGATAATAGTGTAAGTAATTATAAAGAGGTTCTTTCCGTCTTACAAAAATACCCAACTGTCGCTGCTTTTTGTGGTCATGGACACAATTTAAAGAAGTATGATTTTTCAGGTTTGAGCGGTGTGATGGGAAATTCAATCACTTCGAGAGATGGCAAAACTAAAAGCTATAACGAAGCTGTTATTAGCAATGATAGTATCCGAATTTATCAAAAAGAGATAGGAGCGGAGGGCGTTTTTAAATTTTCAGTGTCTTCACAACCTTCCAAGATCGAGATCGTAAATGATGAATTAAAGAACGAATTAACGCCATTTGTAAAAGACATAGCGTCTATATACAGTGTGCCTTCTTTCGACAAGACACACCTTTTTTTTACTAATTCTTTAGGTCAAATTCAATCGGTGGACTTAAACAACAAGCTCGTCGATTGGAAAGTTGAAACGGGAAATTCTATTTATTTTACACCAAAAATTGTAAAAAACAATCTCATTGTTGGCTCCATCGATGGCCAGCTAATGGCATTTGATAAAAAATCAGGTAACAAAAAATGGAATGTTTCTTTGGGAGGTATTTTGGTAGGCACGCCTGTTGTTGAAAATGATAAAATTTATACGGCCAGTTCTGATGCACTTGTTGGCATCGATGCACGAAGTGGAAAGATACTTTGGAAAAATCCATTGCCGACTTCTTACTCTCAGGGAACGCCATTAATCCATGGCGATAAAATTATTTTTGGAGTATGGGACACCCATCTGTATTGTCTAAATAAAAACACTGGAGCACTGATTTGGAAGTGGAATAATGACAACAATAAACAAATTCTATTTTCTCCTGGTAATGTAGAGGTTGCCGCTTCTAAAAACAGACTTTATTTTGTTACCCCGCAACGCTTTCTGACCATTTTAGATATTGAAAATGGCGAAACGCTATTGAGAACATCTAAATGGAAAGTCAGGGAATCAATGGGCACTAGTCACGATGGAAAGTGGTTTTATGCTAAAACGATGGATGGCGAATTGTTAAGATTGCCGCTAAATGATACCATAGAGTTAACAGAGGAAAATTTGGTAAAACATAGCAAAGTTTTAGATTTAAAAATGGGATACGAACATAATCCTGTACCCATACTCGAAGTTGATAATAAGATATATCTAGGCAGCCGAAAGGGTGAAGTAATTATCGTTGAAGCGAAGAATTTTGAGGTTATAGAAACTTTGACTTTAGGAAATTCCAGTATTAACGGATTTACAATTGATCACCAAGGAAGAGTTTGGACATCACTCATAGAAGGAGAAATATTTTTACTACCATAAATTCCTGTTTCCTTTATATTGATCGCGATCTTAAAATATCAGTTTTAAGTTCAAAGCTTTATAAAAACGCATCGATTTACAGGAAACAAGTGCACTGTCGAAATGACGATGTTTAAAAAGAGATAACGAACGTGTGACCGCTCAAAAATCAGAAATTAATTCAAAATAAATGAAACAAACAGGAGTTGTTGTCGTGCTTGCTTTTTTGATGCTTTCACAAATGGGTTGTAAATCACTGAAACAATCAAAAAGCGTTTTTGATATCAAGCAAAAAGAAGTTTTCATTGATTCCATGATGAATAACGCACTCGAGAACGGATTTTTCCCTGGCGCTCAAATTGTTGTGGGTAATAAGGATTCTATTTTTATAAACAAAAACTATGGATACCATGATTATTCTAAAAAACAACTCGTAACAGCCGAAGACGTGTTCGATCTCGCTTCCCTGTCTAAAGTTTTGGGAGCAACTCTGGTGGCCATGAATTTGGTGGGAAAGCATAATATAAAATTAAACGATAAATTGGGTAATCTGGTTCCTATTTATCAAAATACGGCCATTGCCGATTTAAACTTATTCGAATTATTAACGCATACGACAGGGCTAAAATCAGGTATTACTTTTTATCAAAATCTGCTATCTGTGCCAGACGGATCGTCTTTGTTGAGTGAAGAAGAATCGGACGATTATCCTAATTTGTTTGGAACTGTGTATGTCCATAGAAATATTGCTTACGGCTTCAAATATATTTCTTTTGAACCTAAGAAATATTATGTTCAGGTTTACAAAAACATGTGGTTAAATCCCGAATTTTACAATACAGTTTCTGATGAAATAGCTATGGCTCTGATCCATCCACGAGGTCACTATTTATATAGCGACCTAAATTTGATACTTGCCCAACAAATGATGGAGGCTAAGATGGGTAGGAGGTTGGACGGACTGGCGAATGAGATCTATAATAAATTAGGCATTTCAAATATCGGATATAATCCACTTAATTGGACGTCTGAATACCATGTGATGCCGACTGAACTCGATAATTTTTTTAGAAAAGATACCATAAAAGGATATGTGCACGATGAAGCCGCCGCAATCTTTGGAGGCGTTTCTGGAAATGCAGGTTTGTTCGCAAATGCCACATCGATTGCTGTCATTTCACAGATGTTACTTAACAATGGAAAATTTCAAGACAGAAAAATTTTAAAGCACAAAGTCGTCAAAAAGTTTACAAAATCGCCACTCGCCAAAAAAGGAATTTATCGTGGTATTGGATTTGACAAACGAAAACCCGACGCGTTTTACAAAATAAATGATTTTGGCCATACTGGATTTACGGGAACTTTCTTCTTTCTAAATCCTGATAATGATCGGTTTTTAGTTATTCTTACCAATCGCGTCAATCCAACACGAACCAATAGGCTTCTATATGAAGATGACTTTTTTCAGAAGATATGGAGTAGGGTTAACAATAGGGACACAAAAGAAAATGTGGAAGAGAAAGTTAAATTTACCAATTGAGATATTGACCAAAGCTATTTCTACAAACACTATAATATCGTAATTAAGAGTTGTGACATTTATCACTTTACCCTTATTTGGAAATGCGA
>JBBSRC010000056.1:0-29464 GCA_038243395.1 Flavobacteriales bacterium
CTGTTTATAGTTCAAAAGCAATTTTAGTTGTCAGGCAATTCGTCAGGTATTTGCATTGTCGCTACTCCAATGCGGTTATCCTCCATTCCGTAATACACATCAATTCTGTAGGGTTGTCCAATTTCATCGCGAAGATCCGTTCCGGTTGGAAATACAACATTGCCAACAATCCCAATAGTTTCTGCATCTAATTCTGGAATTAACACCGGTTCTGCAGAACGATAAATAATTTTTTGAGGTTCTTTTTCTGACAAGATCATGACCCCAGCCGAATAAGTATATTTGGGTTGATCGTCGGTGCATTCCTTATGTTTTTTTACGCCATGATAAACCAGTAACCACCCGTGATTTGTGAAAATAGGTGGAGCGCCACCACCAATTTTTAAATTTTCCCATGGATAAATAGGGTGTGCCAAGCAATAATGAGAGGTAAATTCAGCGTTTTGCAGAGACGTATGTTTTCCTTCTCTTAAGTTGAAATAGGAAATCCAGATACTTTCTTTAGGTTCATCGATATCACGATTTTCGCCAAGCTTAACCGTTTCTTCAGGTATGGTTTCGGGAAATAGTGGACGATGTAACATGGCAATGGAGTTGTGATTGTGAGGGCTTGGAAGGTCTATGGGAAAAAAACTAGCATCTTTATCATCTACATTGTTAAAATCTATAAGATTATAATGTGTAAAATTCGCTAATCCCAAACGTTCCCAAGTAAAAAGATCTTTGGATCTGGCCTTTGCAATTGGAGGTTCATTAGGCCCAAAAGCGGTGTAGGTCATAATATAATGCTGAACTCCTTTCACATAAGTAATTCTCGAGTCTTTACATCCACCTCCGCCATTGGGGCGTTTCTCGTAATCGGCTTAAGGTTCGAGTGCGATGCCCAAACGCTCTACCTCGAATGGATCACCGTCCTCGTTAAATTTTACTCAGGCTAGGCCAATCCGAGAATAATTATTTTGAGCTACCAACCTCGGGAAAATATAAAGTGTCCCGTCTGGGCCGCGTGTTACGGCAGGATTGAGCACGCCATCAACTTCCAATTCATTACCATCTTCGGGTTTCATTAGGGTGCAAAATCGATGTAACGTAAACGGAATCATAGAATTTCGTTTTTTGATTTGTCATCTACACAAGCAATTATTGTTTCAATTATTCTTTTGGTTTCTTCAGCATCCCTAACCTGAATACAATCCACGCCAGTTCTTCTCGCGGGATAATCATTTCCTCCCTCGAATAATGCATCTCCGATGAAGAGCATCTCAGGAATATCAATATCCAAAATTTCCTTTAATTTTTGTATCCCATAGGCCTTATCAATTCCTGGTTTGACAATATCAATTGAGGTCGTACCACCAATCCCGATAGAAAATTCTTTTAGCGAATTTTTGAGCGGCGCAACTATTTTTTTTCGCTTTGCATAATCTTCATCCCAAACTTTTTTCTCATCAAGTGGTGCTTTTTGTCCTAAAGCCGAAAAAGTTATCTGACTGCCGCGATCTTCGATTTGATCTCCCCAAGTTTTCTTGATATTCAAATCGGCATTTTCGATGGCTTTATGCAGATTATTGAGGATTTTAATTTTTTCGTCACCGGTAAAATTCTCTTCATATAATTTTTCCCAATCCTCTTCATATCTGTAAAACTTAGTACCGCAAGTGGGAAGAATCATGAGTTTCTTGAGTTTTGATTTGCTAGGTAGTTGGCTCAATACTTGTTTCTGAAATTGAGGCCAGTCCCCTCCGGAGATGATGGCAACCAAAGTAAGGTCCAATAAATTATTCAAAAGTTCGGCCATTTCCTGGTCAACAGCAGATTTGCTCTTGGCTAAGGTGCCGTCTAAATCGAATATTATAAGCTTTTTCATTTATTTTTAATTTTTATCTGGGATGGCGATTTGAAGTAACGTGATTGCTTCTTCAGGATGAAGATCTAAAAGACCAATAATTGCGGGCAAAAGCATGACTTCTCCCTTACCGATTGTATATTCGACATCCTTAAATTTCATCGTACCTTTTCCTTCAATGCAGACCAACACAGCCGGTTCATCTTTAAATCCAACGGTAAACATGGATTGACTTGTAATTCGCCATAGTTTAAAATGTTCGTTGTCAAAAAGTTTTTCTTCGTTGTCATTATCATGACTTTTTACAGGAATTACAGGGCCTATTTCTACCTGATCATAATCGATACAAGCAATTGCTTTGTCCACTTGAAGCTCACGAGGTTCCCCCGTTTTTGGATCCGTTCTGTCCCAGTCGTAAAGACGAAATGTCACATCACTGTTTTCTTGAACTTCAAAAACCAAAGTTCCCCCCAGGGTATGTACGGTTCCTGAATGAATAAAAACTGCATCTTCCCTTTTCGGAATAAAACTGTGAAGTCTTTCAGCAACGGATTTATTTTGGATGGATTCGAGTAGATTCTCCTTGGTGGTACCTTTCTTTAAACCTGTATATATAATACTGTCGTCAGTCGTTTCTAACACGACCCAAGCCTCCGTTTTTCCAGTATCTCCTTGAGGGATGTATTCTTTTTGATGGTCTGAAGGATGTACCTGGACTGAAAGAACTTCTTTGCAGTCCAAAAATTTCAACAACAATGGAAAACGCTCGAAATGATAGCCGATTTTACCCATGATCTCATATCGAAAATCGTCCATTATTTTCGTGAGGGTCGTACCTTTCAGAATTCCTTCAGACACTTGGCTCGAATGATCTTTTCGATCGCTCAAAATCCAAGCTTCACCTATTGGTTCATTTTCTGGTAATGGCTTTGAAAGTAAATGTTCTAAATTTCTTCCGCCCCAGATTCGATATTGATAAATCGGGTCGAATTTTAAAGGATAAATTTGAATACTCATCAGATTTGATTTTTAAAGTTATATACAGTTCGACTTCTAAACTCTAGTTTTATAAATATTTTATGTTGCCATCTTCATTACCTATATTAAAATGGTCAGCAAACGATCTGAAAAAGAAATTTCATCTATAAATAGGATGTTTTCAGTATTATATTTCCTTTCTGAAGTATCAGAAAACACGGAGCTATAAGAAAAACTGCCCTTTCAAGTTGCGAAATCTTCAGCAATTATCTGCTACATAATAATTCATAAACATTACATAATTCACAGATTTAAAATACTATACCCCAAAAATCATTTTACGATGACTTTCTTAATGTATATAAAGCTTAGAATATTACCTCGTCTTTAGTAACTTCTGTGGAACTTTCCCCAAGGCCAGCACTAGGTCGATCAAGTAATTTATTTTTAATAATCCCAGAACATTCATGTTCAAATAATGAAATGTGTTCCTGAGTTTCTGAAAATCTCACATCTATCAATGGCATTAAATAATTAAAAAACCACTATTTTATCCGATCATTTTTTAACTTAGAGGAATCCTATCAGATTACTGGTAAAAGGACCTTTTTGATTTCATTCCGATAGCTTCTCATCTTTTAAATATTTGAGATGAATTTTAAAAATGTGTATGATTTTATATGTCAAATATATGGTGAGTTTGCGATGCAAAATTGTAGTTAAACAAGAACTTCAAAAAATGGGAATCCATTGCGTAAGTGTCGATCTTGGTACGATTGAGACGTCAGAAAAACTTACTGATACACAAAAACAAATTCTGGAAAAAAACCTCAAACCATACGGACTCTATCTCCTTGACGACAAACGCAATATTTTAATTGAAAAAATAAAAGTGGTAATAATTGAATTGATTCATTATTCAGAAGAGTTTCCACCAGTTAATTACTCCGACTACATCAGTGATAAACTTGGCTACGATTACACCTACTTGGCCAACACATTTTCAGAAGTAAAAGGAACCACAATTCAGCAATTTATCATCAATCACAAAATAGAACGCGCTAAAGAATTATTGCTGTATGAAGACTTAAGTTTAACAGAAATTTCCTACAAATTAAATTATAGCAGTGTTGCTCATTTATCGAGTCAATTTAAAAAAATCACGGGGCTTACTCCTTCCTATTTCAAAAGCATGAAAACAAAAAAACTTAAGAATTTAGAAGATATCTAATCTGTGTTTTACTCACTTCCAATTCGGATCTTTATCTTCATTAACTATCTAAATAAACCACAATCATTTTACCTATTTTAATTATCAAGGGCACTTGAACATGGGAAACATATAACTCTTCACTTGCTGGTTATAATAGATTATTCTTGTGTATATACGAATTTTAGAAAGTGTTTTTAATATAATACATACATGTGACCAGTGTAAATCATCTAAAATCTGAGAGATGAAAAATCCTGAATTTAAAAATTAAAAGTTTTTAACATCGTAGACATGAATGACTATGTCCCCAACAGTATAGTTCTGAAAAACATTATTAATAAAACTACGGGAACGTCAATATTGTTTCTATTATTAAAGGAGAAGAAATCACAGAAAAACTTTCACGTTTTGATCACTTTATTCACATCGTTGAAGGAAAAGCTGAAGTATTAGTCAACGACCAAACTTATAACCTTAATTCAGGTCAGGGTCTAATTATTCCTGCAAATTCAAAAAATACGATTAAAGCCAATGAGAAGTTCAAAATAATTTCCACCATCATAAAAAGTGGATATGAATAATGATTTCGAAAAAGTTATATAATGAAAAACAAATTAAATAAAGCCGTAATCGTAGTGCTCGCTAATCATGAAACTTTATGATGTGGAGGCTACATTTTGATGCATCTAGATGATAACTGTTTCGTGACGAGTTTATGGTAGGAAAAAGGGTCGACTGCGCTCCAATATTTACAAAAAAGATTAAAGCCTATCCTTCCAAAGGAGCTATGGTCGACTTAAATGCTAGTTCTGAACAAGTATCTCTAAAAAAGAAGCTTGTACAAAGTGAGATATTGAAGATTCTCCCACAAAAAATAACCGACTCCTATTAGTCACAGACACTTCGGCGAAGACAACAAACATTTGCGAAATAAAGAAATTGGGTCAGCAAATATAAGTTTATGGAAACAACAAACAATATCATCAATGCACATTGGCTTTTTGCTTATGAAGTTGGAAACAATACTTACTACGCAAGGACCTCAAAGTTATCACATTAAATTAACCGAACGCTGAAACACCTATATTATCTGTATACTGCGATTTATATTCAAGAACAACGCACTCCGATTTTACTAATATTCGAAGCAAAGGGCTGTCAAATCTATTGATATCCAAAATAAATAAATCGAATCGATTTTTCACAATTCAGTTCATCATTAATAGATGTACCCTTTCAAATAAAGTCGGATGGCATTTAAAACTAACTGTATTCTTTAAATCTTTAACGCTATAAGAAACGGCAAATTAGGTAACTTAAAATTTAGTATTTTTAATCTCCCATCGTCCTGATTTTGTAAAAGCATCAGTAATTATAAAAATTATGATGCATAGAATTCAGCAAAGTAAATTACGAATTAAGAAGTCTAAAAAACTTTAGAAGGCATCCGGTAACTATAGAAGAGTTCTAATTCAAATTTCCAATACCTTATTACATTAACATTGCATTTAATATTTAATTCCCTCTAAAAATGAAAATTGCTTTTGTTGCTACTTACCCTCCGCGAGAATGTGGTATCGGTACATTTACTCAAAGTCTTGCAAATGCCATAAAAGCCTATGGCGAGGGAGAAAATGAAATCATTATTATTGCGATGAGTGATAATAATGAAACGTACGCATTCCCACCTGAAGTGAAATTGATCATTAAGCAAGAGTTTCAAATTGATTATCTTAAGGCTGCTGATTTTATCAATCGAAGTGGTGCAGAAGTTTGCATTCTTCAGCATGAATTTGGAATTTATGGTGGACAAAGTGGCATCTATATTTTGCCGCTTTTGCATCGTTTGAGGATTCCATTGATTTCGACATTTCATACAATTCTTGAAACTCCATCATATACTGAAAAAGCCATTTTAAAACAGATTTGTAATATGTCTGATAAAGTGGTAGTCATGAGCCATAAAGCAATTCAATTTTTAAAAGATATTTATGAGATTGCTCCAGAAAAAATAGTTCGTATTGAACATGGTGTACCTGATATCCACTTCGATAAAGTGAAATCGAGAACTGAATTTAAGCTAAATCATAAAAAATTACTGTTTACATTCGGTTTTGTTGGTCGTAATAAAGGCATTGAAACCGTAATTAAAGCACTGCCACAAATAATTGAAAAGCACCCAGAAGTATATTATGTTGTTTTGGGTAAAACACACCCTAATGTGCTAAGACATGCGGGTGAAGAGTATCGCAACTATCTGCAATTGCTCATAAAAACATTAAAACTCAGCAATCATGTAATCTTGCTTAATGAATTTGTAGAGGAAAATGAATTGTTCAAATATCTTGCTGCCTGTGATATTTATATCACTCCGTATATCAATGAAGCACAAATTACAAGCGGCACTCTGACTTACGCGATGGGCTCTGGCTGTGCAGTAGTTTCCACACCTTATTGGCACGCCGCAGAGTTACTTACTGAAAATAAAGGACGTCTGTTTGATTTTAAAGATCAAGAAGGTTTGGTAAATATTTTAAATGAATTATTGGATAAACCTGAGATGATGAACGCCATTCAACGAAAAGCCGCCGCCTATGGTAAAGACATCATCTGGCCAAAAATCGGGGAACGTTATGTACAACTTGCCGAGCGATTGGTATCTGAAACAGTCCCTCCCGAACCGAAAAAGGAAACTGTAATTGACCTTTTATTACTCCCACCATTTTCATTAGCCCATCTTAAACGACTAACCGACGACACGGGAATCATTCAACATGCCAAATTTGGAATTCCAAATTTAAAGGAAGGTTATTGTTTGGACGATAACGCGCGGGCTTTGCTAATGGTATGTATGGCGTACAAACAGAAAAAAAATAAACTTGCTCTTAAATTGATGCCAGTTTATTTAAGTTATATCCATTATATGCAAAATTCGGATGGCTCCTTTAAAAATTTCTTAAGTTTTAATCGGAATTTTCTGGACGAAGTAGGATCTGAGGATTCCTTTGGAAGGACTATTTGGGTATTGGGTTATCTTATGGGAAACGCTCCTAATGATGCCTATTATCAAGCAGCTAAACTGGTGTTTTTCAATGCTGTACCAAACTTTGAAAAAATAAGATCCATCAGAGGGATAGCAAACACCATCATTGGTGTATGTCATTATCTAAAAACAAATCCTTCCGACGATGACTTGAAACTGTCGTTAAAGAAAATGACGGATATGCTTATTTTAGAGTTCGAACAGAATCAATCGGAGAATTGGAATTGGTTTGAATCTCTTTTAGCTTATGATAATGGCATTCTGCCTTTGGCTTTGCTTCATGCTTCACAAATATTAGAAAATAAAAAAGTTAAAGACATTGCGTTTGAATCCATGGAATTTCTTACGACTCACACGCTAAAAGACGGCTATCTTTCAGTCATTGGAAATAGACAATGGTTTGTTAAAGATGAAGAGCGCTCCATCTATGCGCAACAACCTATTGATGCTATGGCTATGGTGCTCATGTATCATCAGGCCTTTTTGATTACTAGAGAAACGTCCTATTTAGAAAAACTTTTCACTTCGTTTATGTGGTTTCTTGGTGAAAATGATTTGCGGATGAGTCTGTACGATTTTGAAACCAAGGGCTGTTGCGATGGATTTGAAGATTATGGGGTCAATAGAAATCAAGGTGCGGAAAGTTTATTGGCCTATTTAATTTCCCATCTTACCGTTTTACAGGCGTTCCAAGAATCTTATCATTCCCCAGAGAAATCAATTTTGACTTCTTAAAAATGATTTAAATACATACAACTATAATTCAGAAGACAACTTAAGCGACTTACTATTTAATTAAGGCATCAAATAAATCGGATATTTCTACAACTGCATAAGTTGTGGAATAATCAGAAACTGCATAAGGAAGAATAAGCTGATTATTATGAATAACAGAACCACAGGAATAAACAACGTTAGGCACATACCCTTCCCGTTCGTTTTCCAAAGGCATGAGTAGAGGTTCCTCTAGTCGGCCGATTTCTATTGTTGGATCCTCTAAATCAAATAAGGCCGCGCCAATGCAATAACGTCGCATGGGCCCGACGCCGTGGGTAATTATTAACCATCCTTTTTCGGTCCACAACGGAGAACCGCAATTTCCCATTTTTGAAAACTCCCAAGGGTATTTAGGTTCTTGAATAAGAATGGGATCATTCCAAAGGGTATCCCGATCAGAAAACATTATATAATTATTAATGCCGTCTATTCTTGAAAGCATCGCATATTTACCCTTAATTTTTTTTGGGAAAAGCGCTAAATTCTTGCCAGTTGCGCCATTGCCATGCAAAGGCATAACTCGGAAGGAAAAGAAATTATCGGTCGATAACAGTTTTGGTAAAATCGTATGGCCGTTATAAGCAGTATATGTTGCGTAAAATTTAATGGATCCATCGTCATCTATAAATCGCACAAAACGAGCATCTTCTATGCCATTGCTTTCCGATTCTGAAATTGGATAAATCACACGCTCACTTATGTCTGAATCATGTTCAAATTTAATATCATAATAAGA
This sequence comes from Flavobacteriales bacterium, assembly GCA_038243395.1. Lineage (GTDB taxonomy): Bacteria > Bacteroidota > Bacteroidia > Flavobacteriales > Flavobacteriaceae > Gelidibacter. The sequence continues at coordinate 8,594 of JBBSRC010000056.1, forward strand.
ATCCACCAACCAAGTAATTTCCTCTAAAGCCAGTCTTCTTTCAATACTTATATCTGAATCTTTAAGGATCTCATTTACCGAATCTTTCAACGTGTGATATTCAAAATGATCAGGAAGAGCTTCCACGATAACTTTGGAATACTTTTCAGGAATTTCCATCTCATTCATTTTTTTTACAAAACGTCCTTTATGGTAAGATTTCTTTTGAAATACTTCAGCTATATCCATTGATTTACCTACGGTCATTAAGTGTAAATCATTATTCTTATCAAGAATTCCTCTTCTAAAAACAATGGAGGAAATATGACCTTCCCCAGTTGCTCTGAATGAAATTAAGACGCGCAATTCGCCTTCCTCTAAATAGGTTTGATCAATATCTTGAATGATAGACGGATTAAAAAATGCGGTTGACTCAATGGAGTATTCCATGGTAAGATAAGAACCGATGAGCAATTTGCGATCATCAGATATTTTATCAGTATTGGTCGACATGCTTTCGATAATCGGCAAGATGTTTTTAAAATGTCTTTTGAAAACCTGAGTTATATTACGATGCCTGTAGGCAAATTCTCTTAATGTCTGGTTTAGCGCGGTGGTCACTTCACTTTCGCTCATCGCAAAAACTAGGGTCAGCATATTTTTTGTAGCTTTTTCTCCGTTCATAAAAAAACGTGCGATTACTCGACTCGAATCTGGAAGAAAATTTACTTTTTTACGTAATACAGGAACTCTCATATTGTGCAAATTGAATGAGTAAGTTACAAAAACTGAATTCGATTGGTATGTTTTTAAGATATAATTTGCATTAGAATTAAATAATTGCAAAACATTGAATCCTCTGCCTTATAACACAAAAACTTCAAAATCTTATACAGAAAGTTTAATTATGATTTTAAAACATATATCCCAACAGATCATTTTTTAATCTTGGAAAAATTAAATAAAAGTGATCAAGAAAAAATTTTATGAATAGAAGAAAATTAGAGTGCATGCGAAATATAGATTTCATTCATCACAACTCTGCGCTAAAAAGCCTCTCCATAAAAGACTATGAGAGGCTTTAAATAAAATGAGAATTCTTATATTAACGGATTACCAATAAAGGCATTTTTCTATTTCGAATTAATAAAGCATTAGTAACGCCACCTATAAACAACGAGGTAATATTGTTTCCTCCTCTAGCCGAAATTACAATAATATCGAATCTGCCTTTTTCTGCATGAAGTTCAATGGCCTCAACCACCGACAAATCTTCTCTGTCAGTATATCGAAATGGCAATTTCTCAGGAAGTTTATATTTTTTTCGGAATTGCTGTACTTTTTCTCTCAGATGACGTTCAGTTTTATCAATCGCTTTTTCTGAATTGATATAAGGGAAGAAAAATGAGGGAATATTATAGACGTGGAGAGCTTCCACTTTCCCACCTGACCGTGACACTAAGCTGTCTGCAACTTCAAAACATTTCGCCGAACCTGAACTAAAATCGGTTGGAACCAACACATTTCCCATTTTATGCTCGGCTTCTTCAGGAACCAACAACACGTGGGCGTCGAGCATTCGAACCAATTTTTGGCTCAATGCTCCTGTTCCCTGAAGTTCATTCTTATTGCCCGTAACCATAATGTCTATCCCATATTGTTCGGCAAGGTGACTCAAAATACTTTCCGTATAATCATCTGAAGTGATCAGCACGGTATGTGCAACTGAGGCAGTGTAATGCTTTTCGATGGTTTTTTGCAAACCGCGATCCACGATATCTTCCACCGTTATCCCTTCTTCAAGGAATTCATCATAGAGGTCATTAAGTTTGTATTGCTTAATATTATGTGTAAAGTATAAGTGTTCAATATTCCATACTTTACATAGAAAGCTTACATAGCTTAATAAAATGGCGTCCATGTCGGTAAGATCTAAGGCCACCATTAATTTTAATTCATTTTCTAATTTTATTTCTTTGGTCATCTTTTTAAGTTAACTGTTTTACTTAAGAGCAAATTTTATTTAGGCGTTTTACAAGTCTGTGGTTTTTGACTTATTATCAGGATCAATCTCAGGTTCGATTTTTTTCAAATTTTTCTCTTCTCTCTCCTCATTTACCAAATTCAATATATTTTTTCTATAGGTCTCGCGTTCCAGTAGTTTTTCTTTCCGCTGCTCTTTTTCATAATCTTCATTCATACCTCTGTAAAGTGAAAAACACATCATAATTAAGAGAAGGGCAAAGGGCAATCCAGAAATAGTGACAACGGTTTGCAGCGCATCTAACCCACCACCATACATTAAAACTGAGGCAATAACACCGGTGGCAACTGCCCAAATAACGCGTTGATATTTTGGCGTCTTTAATTTTCCGCCAGAAGTAATACTGTCCACAACTATAGCTCCAGAATCGGCCGAAGTGATAATAAAACTACAAATAAGTATTACAGCCAAGCCTTTCAGCAACATTGCCAATGGAAACTTATCAAAAAACACATACAGGGCAGTAGAGATATTATCGTTTACGGCGGCGATCATCGCTGTATCTCCGAGAAGGATATCACGCATGGTAGTTCCTCCAAAAGCACTAAACCATAGGAACGTTACCAAGGCAGGTAAAATCAAAACACAAAGAATAAATTCTTTTATAGTTCTTCCTTTGGAAATACGCGCTATAAAAGTTCCAACGAATGGCGACCAGGAGATCCACCAACCCCAATACATAATTGTCCGCGTTTTTTGCCAATCAGTACCTTGCAAGGATTCCGTCCAAGTGGACATATCCACAAAGTGGACTAAATAACTTCCAATATTTTGAATATATGATTTAAAAATAAACGTGGTTGGCCCTAAAATAAGAACTAATAAAAAAATAGCTGACGCTACTCTAACATTTAGTTTACTTAACATTTGAACCCCTTTATTTACACCACTAAAAGCTGATATCGTAGCCGCCAAGGTAACGCCAACAATAATTAGAACTTGATAAAATAATGTACTCGGAACGCCAAAAACATGTGTAAGACCAGAATTAATTTGTCCAACCCCAAAGCCAATGGTTGTGGCCAAACCAAATAGTGTCGTAATTACCGCCATGATATCGATGACATCGCCCATCCAACCATAAATTCTATTTCCTAACAAAGGATAGAATGCCGAACGCAATGTAAGCGGCATTTTTCTGTTAAAGGTAAAATAGGCTAAGGACAGTCCTACAACTGAGTAAATAGCCCAACCGTGGATCCCATGGTGAAGAAATGAAAAGTTAATCGCTTCCTGTGCTATAAGAGCTGGTTCATGCCCTGCCAATCGTGGTGGATTTAAAAAATCCCGAACCGGATCTGCGATACTAAATAGAACGAGCCCATTTCCAATTCCTGCGCTAAAGAGCATTGCAAACCAAGCCCAAAGACTAAACTCTGGTTTTGCCTTGTGACCTCCGATTCGTATGGAACCAAATTTGCTAAATGCCATATAAAGACAGAAGACTATGAATAAGTTTACAGCTAACGTGTAAATCCAACCTCCATGAGCGGATACAAATGTCTGAGCTCTCCCAAAATAATAATTGGCTTGTTCTTTAAATATTAGGGTAAATCCAATTGTAAAAATAATGACCGCAATAGCGCTCAAAAACACTGTTTTATTTACAACAAGACCTAAAAAATTTGAGGCACTCTCTTTTCTCGTGACTTTAATAGACATATAATTATGTTTAATTAAAAAATATTGAGTTAAACCATTTCTTCACAATTGAAAAAACAAGAATTCAGAATTTTAGTAGAGTCGCTTCTTAATAAAAACTCTATAAAACAATTGAAATAAATGATTATGTACCTCGCATATTTAGAGGAAGAAATAAAGAAATATCAAAAATTTTACGAATCTTTAGAGTTAGAGATAACCCGTTCTTATGGATTGCCATATATAGTTATTTTTAGAAATTATCGATGCTCATAATAGCAAAATATAATTTATTGAGCAAACTTTTCCGAAATTGTTTTCTTACAGAATCTCAAATTAAGGTAAAAATATTTTGAGAAATTGAAATGGCCTAATTGCATATTGCTTTATAAATGGAAATATAAAATAAACGGCAGGAAGTTTTATTTTCCATTTCCTCAGCATAAATACACCAAGCTTATTATTTCATTCTTTGCTAATTATGGCTATATACTCAGGGTGCATCAAGTTTTCTGGGCTTAAAATGCGATCTAACTCCTGTTCGGAAAGCAATTCTTTTTCTAAAACAAGATCACGTACGGTCTTTCCTGTTTTCATAGCCTCTCTACCTAATATATCACACATATGATGCCCAATGAAAGGACTTAAAAATGTGATCAGTCCTACCGAATTGTAGACCATTTCCCGAGCGTGAGTTTCATTTGCGGTGATTCCCGAAATACATTTTTCAGCAAGAGAAACAAGAGCGTTGGAGAGCAACTCGATGGATTCAAAAATACACTGAGCAATAACAGGCTCCATGACATTTAACTGCAATTGGCCTGCTTCTGCTGCAAAAGAAATAGTCACGTCATTACCAATAATTTTAAAACACACTTGGTTGACCACTTCTGGGATAACTGGGTTTACTTTTGCTGGCATAATTGAAGATCCAGCCTGCAGTTCTGGAAGGTTTATTTCGTTGAACCCACAACGTGGCCCTGAAGACAACAATCGTAAGTCATTACAAATTTTAGAAAGCTTAGTAGCAGTTCTTTTTAATGCTCCTGAAATCATCACATAGTCTCCACAATCTGAAGTCGCTTCAATTAAGTCTTCCGCTTCCACAAAACTTGCCTTCGTAAATTTTTGCAAATAACCAATTGAGAGTTCAGTAAATCCATTAGGAGCATTCACACGTGTACCGATGGCGGTGCCTCCTAGATTAACAGGCAGAATCAGGTCTCTGCACATCTTAAGAATTTTGGTTTCCTCTTTTAAATTTGTCGACCAAGCCGAAAATTCATCTCCAAGCGACATAGGTACAGCGTCTTGAAGCTGTGTCCTTCCCATTTTTAAAACCTTTTTAAACTCCGCTCCTTTTACATCCAGTGCCGTGGTAAGAATATTAATTTTTTCTAAGAGATGATTCATATAATAATATATCGCAACCCTAAATGCAGTGGGATAAGCATCATTAGTTGATTGTGATTTATTCACATGATCGTTGGGGTGTAAAATATCGTAGCGGCCTTTCTCATAGCCATTCATTTCAAGTGCTACATTCGCAATCACTTCATTGGCGTTCATATTCACCGAAGTTCCCGCACCTCCTTGAAATACATCAGACGGAAAATATTTGGCATATCTATCTAGATTATTGAGAATTTCATCACAGGCCGTGATAATCATATCAGCTCTTTCTGTGGAAACTGTTCCGATATCTTTATTTGCAAAGGCACAAGCTTTTTTAGTAATAATCAAGCCTTTAATAAATAAGGGATAATCCTGAATTTTAGAATTTGAAATCTTAAAATTATTGATGGCGCGTTGTGTGTGGATGCCATAATAGACGTCGTTGTCAATTTGTAATTCTCCAAGCAAGTCCTCTTCCTTTCTAGTTTTTAAAATATTATGTTTTATCATTTATTTATTAAGATTTTATTATAGCCCACAAAAAATATAACCTACTCAAGGACAGCAAATTAAATATATTAATTCTCATTTAAATCTTTGGCTTTCAATGCACTATGGAATCAGATTTAAACATAGCAATACTGCATTATAAAGAAAGAAAACGCTAAAATTAACGAATTAAGTTAATCCCAACACTCAATTTAATGGGAAATTAATTTGGCCGGATCAAAATTATTTTCAGGTTTCAAATTCATGGGATTTTTAACATAAACACCATTAGGATCTGAGATTATTTTATCTGCTTTTCAAAAATTATGAAGGCTCGATTAATACCTTAATATTGATTATACAAATTGTTATAGTTTTTAAAATTACAGCCAATTAACTAGTTATAGATGACTAAGCCCTTGATAGTAACAATTTTGAGAGTGGAGAATTCCAAAAGGAATTAGTGAAAGGTGTAGACGCAAAGATTTAATGTTGGCACTAGTAATAAACAAAATGATTGGAAATCTCCCATAATTTTATATATTGCGATCACAACCAACTACAATCATTAGCCATAATATAGCTTAAATATTCGATTTTTTTGTAAATTTATGTCATTTCCCAATACGTAATTATAAAATTAGGTAAATTTATTAACCTAATCGTATTTATGTAAACGGAAAATTGAGTAATATGTGTTGTTTTTAATATTATATTAACTGCGCAAGAAATATGTTTTTATTATTCCTTGGTTATTTAAATAAATCTAATAGATGATCGAAGTTATAAAGGATAAAAAACGGTGGAATGATCAATTATCAATGATCGAACATCTTGATGTATACCACACCTTTGACTATCATGATATTACAAAAAAATCAGATGAAACGCCTATACTGATAAAATATTCAGATGGGGATACTTCTTTGTTTTTACCTTTACTTATTAGACCTATTGAAAATTCCAGTTACAAGGATGCCATTTCAGTATATGGTTACGCAGGTATTTTATCTTTGAATTTAAATGAACATTTCAATAAAGAAAATTTTCACAAGGAACTCAACGTTTTTTTTAATGAAAATAACATTGTAACAGTATTTTCAAGATTTCATCCGTTTTTCGAAAATCAAGAAGCGCTTCTCGAAGGATTAGGAACAGTCGTTACTCGAGGTAAAGTGGTATATATTAATTTGAATGACACTTTAGAAGATCAGCGGAAAATGTATAATAAGCGAATGAAAACTTATTTAAACAAATCACGTCGTACCTGCACTGTAGTAGAAAGTAAACTTGAGGAAGACTTGAATACTTTTATCGATCTCTACCACGAGAACATGAATCGAGTGGGTGCCGATGATAGCTATTTTTTCGAAAGGAGTTATTTCAAGCGACTTATGGCCAGTGATGATTTTATTACAAAATTAGTATTGTGTGTTCATAATGACAGTCAAACTGTAATCGCTGGAGCTTTATTTATGGAAAAAGACGGAATTGTACAATACCATTTATCTGGTCTGAATGATGAGCACTCCGATTTGAACGCCATTAAATTGATAATTGCAGAAATGGCTGCCAAATCAACCGATAAAGGATTTCATTATTTAAATCTCGGCGGCGGTAGAGGGAGTGATGAAGATTCACTTTTTAATTTTAAACTCAGTTTCTCAAAACACCTGAAAGAATTTAAAATTTGGAAATACGTCGTTGATCAAGATGCCTATCGCATGTTAGTTGAAAAGAATTTAGAATCTTCTTTGGAAACTGTTACTGAAAAAACCGAATTCTTTCCCGCCTATCGTGCAGAGAAGGTTCTAAAGTGTTGAGTCATCATCCTATTTAATATTAAAATTAAGCAATAACATAATTGATTTCAAAGAAAAACTGAGCATAATTATCTTGAGTTATCTTTTTCAAATGACAGATCACATAAGCGAAGATCATTCACGCTCACCTAGTAAAAATTTTAATCTCGTTGTGTTTTTTAGATAATCTCCACGTCTTGAACGCAAGTATTAAGTCATTAATTTCCTTCAAATCCTTAAAAGTAAATCTGCTCTCAACATACCTTAATTATTATCTATTTTACAGTTAAAAGTTAAATAGTGGAGGATAAAGTCCTATTAATTTTTTAATTGCCATGTAAATTATTAACTTCACGTCACGTATTTCCGTTAAAGTCTTAACCTACAGCTTGTATAATTTCTGTTAATATGCATGCTTAAATATTTATAATTTAAAGTAGGAGCCTTAAAATAACTTCACACCACAATTGTGTGACATTAGTCTCTTAAAGTCTGATATACCAATTATTAATCTAGAAAAAATATACAACGATGAGATCCACAATAATTATAATCCTGACCCTATTCAGTTCCATTTTTGCTGTGCAAGCACAACAAAATGACGTCTACAAGGTTTTAGAGGTACAGGTATTTAAAGATTCTATATCAAATAAAGAAGTTCAATTAATAGACGTAAGAACACCAGAAGAATTTAGTTCTGGGCATATCAAGGACGCAGAAAACATAGATTTCTTTTCTGAAGAGTTTACCAATGAATTTGATAAATTGGATAAAAATAAGCCCGTATACATCTATTGTAAAAGTGGAAATAGAAGCAAACAGACTGGAGAAAAGTTATCTGCCATGGGATTTAAGGAAATATACGATCTAAAAGGGGGATTCTTAAACTATGAGTGATTAGTCATCTATAAGTAGTATAGGAATTGCAAGTTTTTTTCCTTTATTCGGTTAAAGCTAATGCATTACTATTTGAAGAAAATTTAAACATTTAAATGTTCTTCAATAGATGGCAACAATTCACGGTCATAAAAGCACATTTCTTTAAGCATATTGCTTTATTAGCCACGTCACTGGAAATATTTCAAAATATTCTAATCACAATGAAAAATGCAGTTGTAATTTTAATTACTTTGTTTACTATTTTCAGCTGTAATCAAGATAAGAAAACCATCTATATTCCATTGGAAAAAAAAGTTGATATGAAATCAGCTGAAGAAAATATTTATGAAGTTCCAACTGTGGATACATTGTCCTATTCCGAACGTGGTTTGAAATATGCATTGAGTACACAAGCTGTTTTAGGAAAAAATTTGATGGAGACCATTCAAAAGTCAGGAACCGCAGGTGCTTTATCATTTTGTGATGAAAAGGCTTCCCTCTTGACAGATAGCATGTCAATAGTCCACAATGCACGACTAAAACGCGTTTCAGACAAACCAAGAAATCAGGATAATCAGGCCAATGCAAGAGAATTAGAGCACATAAAGACTTTTAAAGAAGTAATTGCAAACCAAGAAGTAACATTCCCAATTGTAACCGATTCAGAAACTAGCGTACAAATATATTATCCAATTATGACCAACGCAATGTGTTTGCAATGCCATGGTCAACCTAATAAAAATATCGAACCGTCAACTCTCAAAAAATTGGCTCAATTATTTCCCGATGATCAAGCCAATGGTTATGGTTTGAATGAAGTCATCGGAATATGGACCGTTATTTTTGATAAATAAATAAATTAGATATGAGCAAATTTTCAGAATTAATAAATCAAGACACTCCCGTTTTAGTCGACTTTTTCGCTGAATGGTGTGGACCCTGTAAAATGCTTACCCCAATATTAAAAGAAGTGAAAGATACTTTAGGCGAGCGTGTGTCCATTATAAAAATAGATGTTGATAAAAACCAGGAATTAGCGGCTAAATACCACGTCAAAGGCGTTCCAACCATGTTATTGTTCAAAAATGGAAAACAAGTTTGGCGACAATCGGGAATGCTTAAAAAGGATGAAATAATAAATATTATTACAACGATCAATTGATAAACCTATCAGAGGAGTTTTGGGAAAATCGCTATAAGAATGACGACACAGGTTGGGATCTGGGCGAGATCTCCCCTCCTCTTAAAGCTTATTTTGATCAATTAACCAACAAGGAAATAAAAATTTTAATACCTGGAGGTGGTAATTCATATGAAGCAGAATATCTCCACAATTATGGATTCATAAATGTTTATGTTGTCGATCTCTCTAAAACTGCATTAAATAATTTTAAACTCCGCGTACATTCATTTCCTTCATCACATCTGTTACATCAGAATTTTTTCGATTTAAAAATGTTGTATGATCTTATAATTGAACAAACTTTCTTCTGTGCTATAAATCCAAATTTGAGACCTTCATATACAAAAAAGGCGTCTGAATTGCTTTTTAAAAATGGCAAAATCGTGGGGTTACTCTTCGACGACCATTTCAAGAATGATAAACCACCTTTTGGAGGAAGCAAAACAGAATATCTCAACTATTTTCAACCGTATTTTAATGTTTTCAAGATGGAACATGCTTATAATTCACACCCTAAAGAGGCGGTAGAGAATTATTCTTTAAAGTTCAAAAGAAGATTTAAGCACCTTTTCTGAATAAATCGATGATAAACACATTACTTAGCTGCGAATATTTCCAAAGTATCTAATTTTGATATAAACCAATATCAGTTGTATAGAATCAATCGGAGATTAAAAGGGGAATATTAAACAACTCTAATTTTAAGATAAATTAGCTAGGCCTGCCATTTTTCAATTTATATGATACGATTCCGAAAGAAGTAAAGCAATGAATGGGGAGAAAACGACAATATAAAAACTTGTATTCATCTATGCTAATCATGTAGTAAATTCACTCAATTATATAGTCGCACCCCTTTTTCATTTTACTACTCTTGGCTTATGTGTTGCTTAAATTTTGAAAATGAAATGTCAAAAATGTTAATATTAAATTTATCAACAAACTTTAGAACAAAAGTCCATTTTTTAAAATTAAGTTTATCTTTATCAATTAAAATGCTTCCAATCCACTACAAACAAGTAACATAACGACTTAATGAATAAAAAATTAAAATCTATTCTATATCCACTTATTACGAGCACATTAGGTAATGCACTTGTTGCACTTAGACCAGAAAAAGCACGCCAGCTTTCAGAAAACAGGATAGCACTAGTACATAGAAATAAAAATAATTTGAGTCTGTCAGAAAGACTGATGCGTGCTGCACTCATGAAAAAGCTTGAAAAGATTCAGGATTATGATACCATCGCCGAACAAAACCGAGAGTTTTGGATCAAGCATAATGCCACTGAATTATTTTCAGAATTGGAAGACACTTTCAAAACTGATTTTTTGCCACACTGCACTTTCATATTTCAATTACTTAAAAAAGAATTATCAAATGCTCCAAAAGAATTTCCTACCCTGGTAGAAATTGGAACTGGAAATGGTGATGTACTGGATTATCTTAGTTCAGAGTTCCCTGAAATCGAGCGTTTTATAGGCATCGATCTTAGTCGTGATCAGATTGAATTAAATAATGTCAAATTTAATCATAATAATAAACTTGAGTTCGTTGCCGCAGATGCTTATGATTGGGTTAAAGAACACGGTCAAGGCAACACTATATTTGTTACGTCGAGAGGTGTTTTGGAATATTTTCTTGAGCCCCGATTACAGGAATTGTTTAATGATATCAATCGTTTAGGTAAAACCATCTTCATTGCCATAGAACCTAATGGAGCTGACCACGATTTTGAAACAAATCCGAATTCGCAACTTTATGGGCATGAGCCCTCCTTTTCTCATAATTATCCTAAGCTCTTTAAAAATGCAGGCTTTGAAATATGGCACTTTTCACAGAAAGTTTGGCATAAAGCCAGCGATATGCAAACATTTGTAGGCGCAAAAAATTTTATTCAGAATTTGAATTAGAAAGTCTGCCTTTAACTAAAACAACCCAAATCTTGTGATTATAATCGTATCCTCAGCCTCGGTTCAAACACACAACTTTTTAAAATTAAGATTCATATAATTATGAGGGAATTTATCAAAAAAAATGAACTGTGGATATTTTTAATTTTTGGACCCATAGTAAATGTGTTTTACGTTTATGCGAGATCTTTAGAACTCATTCCAAAATCGATATACAATAACGGTCGATTTTGTCTTCTTTTATTTTTCTTAATTTGTTTGGTAAAATACACTAGAGGAAATGAAGGAATAAAGGATATTTTTAAACCCATGTTAAACTGGAAAGTACATCCAAAATGGTATCTATTTAGTTTATTATTTGCCTTTATAGTAGGCGGTTTTACCTTACTACTTAAGGGTTTGTATTCAGGGGAAAACTATATGGCGTATCTAAAACTGAATTTTGGAGTCATGACAAAGCGAGGGGTTCTTGCCTTATTCGTGTGGGCTTTTTTAGGGGAAGTTGTATGGGTGAGTTATTGTATTCGTGAATTGTCAAAAGTGATTAAACCTTTTTACGCAAGTCAAATTATAGGATTAGTATGGACCCTATGGTGGATTCCCATAATTATTCTTGGTGAAGGAGTGCTCCCAGGAATTCCAGTAGTATCCTTGGCCATATTCATGTTGGGAATTGCTGGTATGTGCACGATCGTTTATAGATTTACTAAGAGCGGTATTATCGTATTAATTTTACAATTTGCTTTAAACATTTCACTTAATGCGCTTTCGATTTCGCCAAGCACGGGCGGAGTTGCTACTTTTACAGCATTTGCAATTCTTTATTTTATCACAATGATAGCTATTATGTATTTTACGAGCCCATTAAAAAAAGTAAATGTTTTAAAACCTGTTGACAGTCGCACATAGATCCTCCTTATTAATCTAAAAATCCGATAACTTAAATAATAAATCAAATTGCGCTTTAAATTTATATTGAGACCTAAATAAAAATCAATTTATCTTTTAGTATCAAAATGGTATTCATAATCAATCAATACGTTATTATAATGCATGGCGCAATGAAGAAGGAAGTGATATTACAATTCAGACATAATTCGAATATTCCTTTACCGTTAAATCGCAGCATTAGTGAATATAATTTATTACTTAACCGTTTGAATTCTTCAGTTTAACTTCATAGTTCTGAGTTCACTTTTAAATCCTATTGTTGTTTTCATAATTGAAGGAATTAGATTTCCGTGAGTACTCTCAATTTTACAATGTTTAGATCAAAAAGTTTGGAAGGGTCGTTTGGTAGATAATTCTACGCAAGATTCTGATAATAAGAAAATTGTGTCCCTATTTTCATTCAATATTCTCATATAGATAAGAGTTAAAAATTACTTATTTACAATTTATTAAGCATGCCCTAGAATTAAAATCAGTTCAATATAATGGTATTAAATCCTGGCGAAAAAACAGCGTTCACGATACCCTTTATGGTATTTGACGAAAAAAGTAACAATTTGACCAATATCTCATAAATATGAATAAAATTTTCTTTAAGTTTCACAACTTTTCTTATTCCAAGTGACTTATAACCAATTAAGAATTAGAGAATACAAGATTATTAAACAGCCCTATACTATAAATTGAAATTTGCTTAAGTGCTCATTTAAAAAGCTGATTTATCGTAATTTAGATGATACTGAGTATCCACAGACAAAACCTATAACAAAATGCTTAAACCAAGCCGACTATACAACCTATTTGAAAAGAGTGCTAACTTGTATCCAGATGAGTTTTGCATAATTTCAGAATCGGGTAAACTAACCTATAAAGAAGTTCAGCAGGAAGTTTCAAAAGTATATGAATCCATTTTACTTCACGCCAAAAATGAAGAGATTATTGGGGTGCCTACCACGAGGTGTATTGAACAAATAGTCTTTGTGCTTGCCATTTTAAAAGCAGGCATGGCCTACCTTCCAATTGATTTTGGTTATCCTAAAAAAAGAATTGAAAGCATGATTGACAATTCAAATCTTTCTTTTTGTCTCACAACCAAAATTGACGAAAGCAACGTTATCGCTAACGGTCTCACGCCTTTGTTTATTAATAAATCGGAAAACGCTGTGGCTATTGCTACAGCCGAAACTACCGATAATAAATCGAACACGTATATATTATATACTTCCGGTTCAACAGGCGAGCCAAAAGGAGTTTGCATGGGTCAGGATGCCATGATCAACCTTATTAATTGGCAAAACGAAAATTCCATTTGTAAAAACAACAGCCGTACATTACAATTTGCACCGTTAAGTTTTGATGTATCTTTTCAAGAAATCTTCGCTACCTTAAGTAACGGCGGTACCTTAGTTCTTATTGATGAAACCTTAAGATTGGATATGGTTGCTCTTTTAGAATATATACAAGCGCAACGCATTAATAGACTGTTCTTACCATTTGTAGCATTGCAAGCTTTAGCGGAGGCAGCATTGAGCTTGAATCTCTATCCGTCCTCTCTTAAAGAGATCATGACTGCAGGTGAACAACTGAAAATTACACCTCAAGTGAGTAATCTTTTTAAAAATCTTAACAATTGCATTTTATACAATCAATACGGTCCTACAGAAAGCCATGTGGTCACGGAGTTAAAATTAGATGGAAATCCTAGTGATTGGCCAAATTTGCCTACCATTGGTAAACCGATTAGCAACGTTTTTATACTAATTCTGGACCAAAATAAAAAACTCGTACCAGATGGAACATTGGGCGAACTGTGTATCGCCGGAAAATGTTTGGCTGAAGGCTATATGAACAACAAAGAATTAACGGATGAAAAGTTCGTTAATTGGATGGCACCCGATGGCACAAACACTAGGATTTATCGAACTGGAGACATCGCTCAATACTTACCAGATGGCAATATTGAATTCCTTGGACGTCAAGACGATCAGGTTAAAATTAGTGGGCATAGAATCGAGTTGGTAGAAATAGAACTCGCCATTAATTCTCTGTCTGGAATTCATCAAACTGTCGTCATTGCTTCCAACCATTTAGCAGGACAAACGCAGTTAGTAGCCTATATGCAACCGAATCATGAGAACATGGATATCGCTGAAATCCGTCATAAGGTTACGGACATTCTGCCAGACTATATGCTGCCTTCTTACTTTATTTTGGTCGACAGTTTTCCGAGAACTTCCAGTGGCAAAATTGATAAAAAGAAATTGCCTGCTCCGCAATATACCAGACCAAGCTCTGCCCCACTCTACAAACCAGCAACTACTAACATTCAAAAAAACATTACTAAGGTTTGGGTGGATTTATTGCATATTCCTGAAATCGGTATCGATGATAATTTTTTCGAATTGGGCGGTACCTCATTATTAGCTCAAAAAGTAGTGGCCAACTTACTAAAAGATTATAAGTATAGATTGCCAGTAACTAAGTTGTATCAGTTTCCAAGAATAGCAGAATTATCTAATTACCTCGATCCTAAAAAAACTACTAAGAACAAAAACTTCACAAGGAAAAATACTAATAATGGCATTTCGAAAGATGTTGCTGTTATTGGTATGGCAGGACGTTTTCCAGGAGCAAATAGCATTCAGGAATTATGGGATGTTTTAAGAAATGGTAAAGAAACGATCTCATTTTTTTCACTGGAAGAATTAGACTCTAATGTTTCAGATGCTTTACGAAATGATCCGTTGTATGTTCGAGCTCGTGGCATAATTCCTTCAGCACAAACTTTTGATGCTGGATTTTTCGGTTTAAATCCGAAAGTGGCTTCAGTAATGGATCCACAACAACGCTTGTTTTTAGAAACGGCATGGGAAGTGCTTGAACAATCAGGATACTTACCTAAACATTATGATGGCAGTATTGGTGTTTACGCCGGTACAGGTATGAATACTTATTATCTGAATAATGTAATCCCGAATAAAGAACTATTAAATCAAGTTGGAGATTTACAAGCGAGTTCACTTAACGAAAAAGATTATATTGCTACGAGAACGGCTTATCATTTAAATTTGAAAGGGCCTGCGGTAAGCGTTCATTCTGCCTGTTCAACTTCCCTACTTGCGATTGCCCAAGCGGTTGAAGCCATACGGAGTGGCCAATGTGATGTCGCCATTGCTGGTGGCTCTAGCGTCACTGCGCCAATTTACAGCGGCCATCTATATCAGGAAGGCTCTATCATGAGTCCCGATGGGCATTGCCGTCCATTTGATGCGCAAGCAAAAGGAACTGTCTTTAGCGATGGTTGTGGGGTCATACTATTAAAAAGCTTAGATGAAGCTAAAAAAGATGGCGACCATATTTACGGAGTTGTAAAAGGTGTTGGCATAAATAACGATGGTGGTGACAAAGGTAGCTTTACAGCGCCTAGTGTAGATGGGCAATCTGGTGCCATATCCAGAGCATTGGATGACGCGAATATTTCGGCTTCTGATATTGGTTATATTGAAACCCACGGTACGGCTACACCAATTGGAGATCCTATAGAAATTGAAGGTCTACAGGATGCTTTCGGTGAGCAGAGTCAGAAAGGTTATTGTGCGATTGGTTCAATAAAAAGTAATATGGGACATCTTACTGCGGCCGCGGGTGTTGCAGGTTTTATTAAAACCATTTTATCATTGAACCACCATCAGATTCCACCTTCATTAGGTTATGAAAATCCGAACCCTTCAATCGATTTTGAAAACAGTCCATTTTATGTGAATAATGTCTTACGTGATTGGGAAACTGAAAAAATTCGTCGTGCGGGCATCAGTTCTTTTGGTGTTGGTGGCACGAATGTGCATATCATTGTAGAAGAATTTGAGACAAAAGAAAAATCAGAAAGCGACAGCAAGCCTTTGCAACTTTTGACCTGGTCCGCAAAAACAGATAATAGTCTTGATGGCTATAAAGTGGCGCTGGGAAATTTTATTAAATCTTCCAATAATTTAAATTTGGCGAATGTTGCTTATTCTTTAAGTGCTACTAGAGACACCTTTAATAAACGAAGTTTTGCATTGGCGCCAGATTCAGAAAGCGCTTTCCAGCAATTACTATCGGAGAAATCGACTGGTATTAAATCATCAGAATTAAAGTCAATCCCCAGCCACTTAGCTTTCCTTTTCCCTGGTCAAGGCGCACAATATTTACAGATGGGGAAAGCACTTTACGAACATGAGAATGTGTTTCGAGAAGCAGTCGATCATTGTGCTGAACTTTTACAGGAAGCTTATAATTATGACATTCGCACTATTATTTATCCTGAAGATAATTCGCCTGAGGCAGAAGATATTTTAAAAGACACACAATACACCCAACCGGCATTGTTTGTTATAGAATATGCCTTATCTCAACTTTGGATGAGTTGGGGAATTCAGCCAACATTGCTCTGTGGACATAGTATTGGCGAATTTGTAGCCGCGCATTTAGCTGGTATATTTTCTTTAAAGGATGCCCTGATATTAGTGGCAGTTCGTGGAAGATTGGTAAGCCAATTACCCGGTGGCAGTATGCTATCGGTAAGAACTTCTTCTGATAAGTTATCAGAAATATTGCCAACAAACCTCTCTGTTGCCGCCGTAAACTCCGATCAATTATGTGTGGTTTCAGGCGAAGATCAACCTATTGCTGACTTCGCGACATTCCTGGAAGAAAAAGAAATTCCGAATCGCTTATTACTAACCAGTCATGCATTTCATTCTAATATGATGGATCCTGTTTTGGAAGTTTTTGAAGCAGAAGTTAGGAAAGTAACTTTAAGCATCCCTCGTCTGCCGATTATTTCAACCGTGACCGGAACGTGGCTTACCGATTCAGAAGCTACGGATCCAAAATATTGGACAGATCATTTACGTGCAACTGTTCGTTTTTCGGACGCTATGGAGACTGCGCTTGACCAAGGGGATATAATTTTACTGGAAGTTGGACCAGGCCGCGCTTTAACTACTTTATCACAACAAAAAAAGAAATCTAAATCAGCCACCTCAATTGCCAGTTTGGTAGTTCCAAATGACAATGAAAATGCTTATCATACGGTTCTATCTGCTTTAGGCCAACTTTGGCTAAATGGTATTGAGCCCGATTGGCAAGCATATTACAAAGGTCAATCCCGACAAAAAGTTTTGCTCCCTGCCTATGTATTTGACCGCAAATATTGCTGGGTCGATGCTCCAAAAACAGGAACTGCTATTACAAATCATAATCAACCCAAAGAAATCAATAACAATCAACCCATACAACCTCAACATCAAATGGATACCGTCGCACAACCTAATAGAAAAATAAAACTTCTGGAAAAGATTTCAGACATCATCATGAATACCTCCGGAATTGAAATAGAATCTTCTGATCAAAACCATAATTTTCTGGAGCTTGGTCTCGATTCACTCGTTTTGACACAAATGGCAATCACTTGCCGAAATGACTTCAATACGCCAATCACCTTCCGTCAATTAAATGATGAATTAAGCACTCCAGATCTGTTAGCGGAGCATTTAGACACTGTTTTACCGAAAGAAGTGTATGCGCCAGCACCAGTAGCAGCTCCTCCGGTACACATACCAGTTCAAAATACGGTAACTCATCAGGTAGCAGCTCCTGTTCAACAAACTCATGTTCCTGCATACAGTAATAATAATAATACTAGGGCTATAGATCTTATCGCGCAACAGCTGCAATTATTAGGAAAACAGTTGGAATTGATGCAAGGAAATAATTCAGGTCCCGCACCAGTGCAACAAACAGCAGCACCAATGCAACAACCTCCAGCACCATTGCAACAATCTCCAGTACCTGTTGTCCAACGATCCGCGAAGATTGATCAACCATCATCTGATGCTTCGACTGAAACACGTTCTGAAGACGAAATAAAAGAACATAAAAAACCTTTTGGAGCCTCTCCGAAAATAGAGCGACAATCAACTGAAATCAACACACAACAGCAGGCATTCCTAGAAGACCTTACAACATCGTACACTGAAAAAACAGCTGGCAGTAAATCCTATGCGCAAAAGCACCGCGCCCATATGGCGGACCCTAGGGTAGTTTCTGGGTTTAAACCACTTACCAAGGAACTAGTTTATCCAATTGTGGTTGAGCGTTCATTGGGCAATCGTCTTTGGGACATTGATGGGAACGAATATATTGACACTTTAAATGGTTTTGGATCGTGTTTGTTTGGGCATCAGCCTGATTTTATAACAAAAGCTCTGCACAAACAAATAGATAATGGATATGAAGTTGGCCCGCAACATCCATTAGCCGGAGAGGTTTGCAAACTGCTATGTGAATTTACCGGCCATGACCGCACTGCACTTTGCAATACGGGATCAGAAGCGGTTTTAGGAGCTATGCGAATTGCCCGAACCGTAACAGGACGTTCACTCGTTGTCGCTTTTACTGGAGCTTATCATGGCATAAATGACGAAGCGCTAGTAAGAGGATCAAAAAGTCTGAAAACTTTCCCTGCTGCAGCAGGCATCCTTTCACAATCGGTACAAAATGTTTTAATTCTAGATTATGGTACGGATGAAAGTTTAGAAATCATTCGTCAGCGTTCGCATGAATTAGCTGCAGTTGTTGTAGAACCCGTACAAAGTCGTAGACCTGAATTTCAACCTATAGAATTTCTTAAAAAAATTAGGGAGATTACCACAGCGTCGGAAACCGTACTTATTTTTGATGAAGTGATTACCGGTTTCCGAATGCACCCAGGTGGCGCACAAGCCTTATTTGGCATTAAAGCAGATGTGGCCACATATGGAAAAGTGATCGGTGGCGGCATGTCAATTGGAGCTATATCCGGAAAAAAACATTACATGGATGCGTTAGACGGTGGATTCTGGCAATATGGAGACAACTCTTACCCAGAAGCGGGCGTTACTTATTTTGCGGGAACTTTCGTACGACACCCTCTTGCGCTTGCCGCTGCAAAAGCATCCTTGCTACATATGAAAGAAGAAGGCGAAGCGCTTCAAAATAATCTTAACCGACTTACCGAAAATTATGCAGAGGATTTAAACCGAGAATTTTCAAAACGCGGATTACCAATGGTAATCACATATTTCGGTTCTTTATGGCGTCTTAAATTTTTAGAAGACATCCCCTATGCTGAATTGCTTTTTGTTTTGTTGAGGGAAAAAGGGTTCCATATTTGGGATGGCTTTCCTTGTTTCATGACCAGCGCATTTAAGGAAGAAGATGTTAATAAGCTTAAAAAGGCCTTTGTTTCCAGTATTGACGAACTTATTTCAGCCAATATTTTAAAATCGGATGGGGTTCAGCCTGTTCAACAAAACCATGTGCCTTCAACCAAAACTTTAAATATGCCACCCGTACCAGGAGCACGTTTAGGAATGGATGAATCGGGGAATCCCGCTTGGTTTATAAAAGATACTAAGCAAGATGGAGAATTTGTGAAAATAGAGTTATAAATTAAAAAGAAATATTATGGCCAAAAAAATTATTGAATTAGTTAACAATGGAACTTTCTCTGTGGAGAAAAAATATGGTATGACTTACGATGAATTTGCTAAAGATCATCTATTTACTGATGTTCCTGTAGTTATAGGCGACGCCTGTAATAGCTGGAAAGCAAAAGACAAGTTTACTCCTGATTTTTTCAAATCTGCATACGGAAGTCGATTGGTTAAGGTTCAAGGCCAAGAATATAGACTGGACGACTTTATAGACATAATGGAAAACGCTACTCTCGAAAATCCTGCGCCTTATCCTTGTAAGCTTCAATTAGATAGAGAGTATCCGGAGTTATTACCTGATATCCATCCACGGTTTGAATTTGCAAACCCTGATTGGAGCCATAAAAAAATTTTAAAACCATTTTTAAGAGGTGCAGATACCTATGAAATTTTCCTTGGAAGTGCTGGAGGACAATTTCCCTATGTACATTATGATTATATGGGCCTTCATGCGTTTATCACCCAGTTATATGGAATTAAAGAATTTACGGTTATTCCGCCTGATCAGACGCCGTATGTTTATCCTAAAAAAAATAACACGTGGGTATCAGATGTTCCAGACATTAAGAATATCGATCTAGATAAATTCCCTTTATGTGCTCATGTTACTCCAATTACTTTCTCAATAGGTCCTGGAGAAACCTTATTCATTCCTAACGGATGGTGGCATACTGCACATTCGTTGACCACTACTATTTCTGTTGCTCAAGATTCGCTCAATGCGTCCAATTGGGACAGATTTAAAGATGAAGCATTAATTAAAGTTGCTCAAAGAAGCTCCATAGCAGCGAAAATGGCTCACGTTTATCTTTCTGTAGTAGGCATAGGTTTTGGTGTTTCTAATATAAAAAGAGACACTCTTAAAAAACATAAACAAAGTATCGACAAACTCAACATATCAGACTTGATTTAGTATTTTATTGAACTCATATTCATGGAAAAACCTACTTTTTTAAACAATACCCCTATTTTCAATCCTTTTGCAGGTCCTGCCATCGAACGGATTATACATACAACGCCTTCACAAGCCGAAATATGGATTGCTTGTAAATTGGGAGATGACGATGCCAACAGAGC
>JBBSRC010000057.1:0-28755 GCA_038243395.1 Flavobacteriales bacterium
AGGTATTTTAATGAGTTTTGTTTTAGAATAAACCGCTCACAAAGCAAGGCCACAATATTCAACAATCTCATTGTGAAAATGGTGCAAGGAGATAAAATATATCAGAGAGAATTAATAAGCAACTAACTACTGACCTCTAAAGAAGTATTTACAATCTGCATTTTCTTAAATATAGTTGGCTAGGTAACTGGGATTTCTCCTATGAGGAGATTAAGAAACGAAACTGATGCGAAATTAGTAGGTGTTCAATAGTTTGATATCCTGATTAGGGATCCAACCTGTCTTTCCATCAGCAAGTTTAATTTTCTTCCAATTGTTGACGGTGTCCAGAATCTGAACTTTAGTGCCTTCGTGGAGTTTAAAAGACTCCGGACTTCTGAGATTGGGTTCGCTCTTAACGAGGGTTTCTTTAGCAAAAACGATGGCAGGTTGATCGTTTTCTACAAGATGATAGTTATTAAACGCCAAGGCCACGGCCGCAAACATCAAAATTAAAAAACTCATTGCTGTGATGAATGCCAGTCGTTTTCTTGTTGTGCCATAATTGAAATAATAGATCAAATAAAATACTACAAAAAGCACCATTAACAGCACTGATAATTTTGCCCAATTATCGAATGTGAGCCAATTAGTGACCGCGTTTGAAAGTTTGGCAAAACCAATTTCAGGTGTTTTATCAATGGCATCTATAGTCATATTACGCGCAAAGGCAATATTATTTTGAATTTCCTTGTCGTGAGGATTTAATTTTAAAGCCTTTTCATAATTATAGATACTCGGTGCAATATGATTGAGTTTGTAATGCGCATTTCCCAAATTAAAATACAACGCTGCAGAATGCTCTCCCGAACCAATAATGGCTTCATAATTTGAAATAGCAGCTTCAAAATCGCCGTTATTGTAGGAGTCATTCGCTTGCTCAAACAGTTGTTCGTTTTGACTAAATCCTAGGCTTCCAATTAAAAATGTCAGTATGTAAACAAGTTTTTTCATCTTATTTAATCTGTTTATCAATTACTGAAATTGTTTTCGCCGCCTTGTCATAATCATGCTGCATAGTCACTTCAGAAAATGGCGTGTAACGTGCCAATTCACAACTATCGAGAATAGTAATGAAATCGCTAATCAGGGTCTCATCCACTTGTCGCTTGGTAAGTAATTTTTGAATTCGATCCTTACTGAGATCGCTTGTTTCTATGTGCAATTTAGCCTTCAAATAATTATGAAGCGCTTTTTCGAGAGCAATATAGAACGCTTCTTTTTGCCCTAATGCTTTTTTAGCTTCTCCTAAATATTTTCTCGCGAGCTTATCGGCCTTACGTATTTTATTGCCTTTAACATCGGCCACACGTTCGGCTTTTTTCTTTCGGAAAACCATGGCCAACGGAATGGCTAAAAGTGGTAATAATAACGAGTTCCAATACCATGACGAATTAAAGAATGGTTCTGATATCATCGGTTTTAGATTTGCATCGCTCTTTACAAACGCAAATTGGTCATCGCTCATTACCACACGCTGTTTGCCTTCACCAGCTGATGCGATATTGCTGTCGCTATTTGTATTGTTTGTAGGGCCCTCAAGAACATTGATTAAATATTGTCCAGTAGAAATGGTCTTATAACTTTCTGTTTTTAAATCGAAATAGGAAAAATCCACGTTTGGAATTGGATACTTTCCTTTAAATTGTGGAACAATGGTATAACTGTCTGCAATACCACCTTGCATGCCATCCAGGGTCGTCCTAACGTTTTCCGTATGTTCAGGTTCGTAAACTTCCAGAGAGCTTGGTAAGGTTAACTTAGGCAATTGAAATAACTTCAAGTTACCGTTTCCGGTCACTTCCAATCGTGCCTGTAAGGATTCTGTGGCATTCAATTCATTTTTGGAGGTGGTCAATTTAAAATCAAAATTACCTACTGCACCGGTAAAATTATCTGGTCTACCAACTTCAGGAAGTTCTTTTACTTGGAGGGTTTTGCTTCCTGCTGATACTGTTTTTTGGACTTGTGTCATCAATTGGCCGCCAAAAAAGTCACGTCTAGTTGTTGGTACTTCTACCGTAAGTTCGAGACTAAGTGGCTCAATTTCTATTTTTCCTGTTTTCTGCGGGTATAATACGATTTTACGAATCACTAAGTAGCGATATTCACGGCCATTGAATTGACCATTTTGAATCTTATTATCTTTTAAATCGATATTTTGACTCCAAAAATCATTGTATTTTGGGCTATTTAATTCCCTGAAATTAGTCACACCAATGTCTTTATAAACATATAATTTATAGACGATTGTGATCGCTTCATTGAGATAGGGATTGCCTTTGGATATTTCAGCAACAAGATGGAGGTTGTCATCCACAACATTGTCAACATTGTCGGGGTCATTTGGTCTGGTTACGGCTGTTGATACTTGAACTGTGACTGGGGATGTTTTATAAATCTCCCCATCAATTTCAATGGTAGCTTGAGTTATAGTGATATTCCCTGTCTTTTTAGGTGCCAAAAAATAGCTATAGGTTTTTGTAAATGAACGTACACCATTGATCCAAGAATGACTAACCGATTGGTTAGGACCACCCACGACAGTGAAATCATTGAAAGAAGGCGGACTGAAATTATCTCCGTCAGTATTCATCTCAAAATCCACACGTAAACGCTCATTCACACCAAGTTTTGTTTTGCTGACCTTTGCCTCAAACTTTACTTGGGCAGTAACAAAACTTGTACTTACTGTTATTAAAAATAATGTTATGTATGCTTTTAAGCTCATCTATTAAATTAAAAATTAACGAACAACGATTAACGATTAACTAGTTTTGAATTGTTGTTTTTAGAAGTTTTAATACTTGCTACAAAAATTGAAATGAGTTGATTATTTTCATCCAATACCTTTAGGATCTTTTCTTCATTTCCAATAAAGAGATTCGCACGAAAAATGATTTTTAGATAATTATGGCTTTCTCTCAATTCCTTCAGACAAACGCCCATTTTGTGAACAAAATCTTTGTGAGATTCAGCACTTCTTGCTTCTCCATAATTTAGGGCTGTCGATCCTGAAGATCTAATTAATTGGTTGCCGTAATAATTTCCGGCATAACTTTGCTTAATTTCTTCAACTATACCTATTGTTGAAACTGCAAAATCTATAACTTGATCTTCTAATTCATTCGTTTTCATATAGTTGTTCTTAAATCATAACTCGTTATTCGTTACTCATCAATCAAACATCAATTACCAGTCTTTATCCGTTTGTACTTTTACTCCTTTTTGTTTCTCGGCATTCATTTTTTCTTGAACTTTCTGTTCTTGATTGTTCATAGCCTCCAATAAATTATTGATTTGTTGAGGAGACAATTTTCCGGGTTGTTGCTGTGGCTGTTGGTTTTCATCTTTTCCTTTTTCATCCTTCGGTTTGCCTTCATCCTTTTTGTCATCCCCGTCTTTTTTGTCGTCTCCTTTGTCGTCTTTATTATCTTTGTTGTCTTGTTCGGGCTGATCTTTTTTATCATCGTTCTGATCGCTCTCGTCTTGTTTGTCCTTATCCTTATCTTGGTTTTCGTCCGGCTGATCGTCTTTTTGCTGTTCCGCACATTCTTTTGCTAAGCCCAGATTATATCGAGTCTCATCATCCGTAGGGTCATTTCTCAAAGCACTTTTATAAGCTTCAACAGCTTCTTTACACTTTTTATTTTTCATTAGGATATTACCAATATTATGGAACGCCATATGCTTATCGGATTTATCAGTGGCATTATTAGCGGCTTGTTGCTGTCGGTATAAAGCCTCTTCATAGTTACCTTTTTTGAAATATGAATTTCCTAAGTTATAGGTTCCTGCTACTGAAGATGGTTGTTTGGAAATCGCTTTGCGATATTCTTTTTCTGCAGAAATAAAGTTGTTGTCATCCATAAGCCCATTGGCTTCATAAACTAAATCGTTTGATTTCTTTATGGATAACCGGTGTTCCTTCTCTTTCTCCTTATCTTGAGAAAAAGCGAAACATGTAAAAAACAATATTAGAAGTGTTAGGTTTTTCATTTCTCTTTGTCATTATGAACTTATCGGGTAAACTTATGGTTGCTCATCCCAAGTTCAATTCAATCAAAATCAAATTTTATCTTCCTCATTTTTAAACAGTTCGTAAAACTAAAAAAACTATTGGTAATGGTGTAATAATGTTTTCTTAAAGTTACTAGAGGTTTTCGTTAAATAAATTCAAACGTTTAAGCCATGACGTGCGTCTTTCCAAGAGCAAAATATCTATTAAAAGGAAGAAAATAGCTGCACCCAAAAACCACTGAAATTGCGATTCAAAATCAGCAAATTGTTTAGCTTCAAATTCGGTTTTGTCCATCTTATTTAAAATGTCCCGGATGTGTTCCACTACTTTGGCAGTATCTCTTCCGTTGATATATGAACCATGACCTTCTTTTGCAATACTTTTTAAAGTTTCTTCGTCCAAACGCGTGATGACTGTTTCACCATTCTTATCTTTTTTATAGCTTATGATAATACCGTTCCGTTTTTCAGGAATTGTGCCACCTTTAATGTCGCCCACACCGATTGTAAAAATCCGGATACCTTCTTCATAAGCTTCCTGCGCTACTTGCGTTGCGAGTTCGCCATGATCTTCACCATCAGAAATGATAATGAGAACCCGATTGGTGTCCTGGTCATCGTCGTAATAGCCTTTTGCAAGTTCAATCGCTTCATGAATTGCGGTTCCTTGTGATGAAAGCATATCGGTATTCATGCTTTGAAGGAACATTTTTGCCGATCCATAATCGGTGGTAATGGGCAATTGTGGAAAAGCCTTTCCCGCATAAGCGATAATCCCAACACGGTCACTCGCTAAATTATTAATAATTTGGGTAACTAGTTGTTTTGATTTTTCCAAACGATTCGGAGCGATATCTTCCGCCAACATACTTTTTGAAACATCAATGGCAAATACAATATCGACACCTTCCCGTTTGATCGTTTCAAGTTTTGTGCCAAGTTTCGGATTGACCAATGCCATGACCAAGCACGCAAAAGCAAGTGAAAGCACTACAACTTTTAAAATAGATTTGAAAATTGAGGTGTTTGGACTTAATCTTTTAAATGAAGGTTTACTCGCAAATTTGCGCTGCATTCGGTGTTTCCACAATTGCAGTAACAAAAATATAAGCACAATCAATGGTATGACCATTAATCCCCAAAACCATATTTTTTCTTCTAATTGATACATCTTCAGTATTCAGTGTTCAGTCCACATTCGGCAGTCATCAGTTCGCAGTAATAGACCACGAAAGCGTGAATGTTTTTAATATCTTTTTCATTCTTTTTTCTGGCGTCTTAATTAAAACTTCTAAAAAGAGTTGATCTTAATAAAAATTCAACAAGTAAAAGCCCAAATGCCAATAATATCAGAGGTCGGTACTTTTCTTCGTAATTATAATATTTAAACTCTTCAACATCTGTTTTTTCCAACTTATTGATTTCTTCATAAATGGATTCCAGTTTTTTATTGTTATCAGCTCTAAAGTATTTCCCTCCAGTAACCTTGGCAATATCTTTCATTAATTCCTCGTCAATTTCTACCTGCACCCGTCCATATTGAAAATTGCCATTTGGTAAAATACCGATCGGAGAAAGCGCCATGCCATTGGTTCCGATCCCTATGGTATATACTTTAATGTCATAGGCTACAGCGAGCTCACTAGCAGTTTTCGGGTCTATAAATCCTGAATTATTGACCCCATCGGTCAATAAAATAATGACTTTACTTTTTGCCTGACTATCTTTAATTCTGTTGACTGACGTAGCCAAACCTGATCCAATGGCCGTTCCGCCTTCGATAGTGGTATTGTATTTAATGTCGTTAAGCGCGCGCAATACGATTGCTTTATCACTGGTAATAGGTGTTTTAGTGTAAGCTTCTCCCGCATATTCCACAATCCCAATCCGATCATTGGGCCTGCTTTTAATAAATTCTGAAGCGACCTTTTTCAAAGCTTCCAGACGGTTGGGCAGTAAATCCTTAGCCAACATACTTGCCGATACGTCAATGGCAATCACTATATCAATACCTCTTGTGTTTTTTGTTTTAGTCGATACATCTACCGTTCTTGGTCGAGCCATCGCAGTAATTACTAATGATAATGCTAACAACCTCAAAACAAACAATCCGTGCTTTGCTTGTGGCAACCAAGAATTGGTCAGCTTAAACCCTTTTATGGTTGACATTTTTAGTTCTGCCGTTTGTTTTTTGTGTTTGATGACATACCATACAATGATTAATGGTAGAAGTAAAAACAACCAAAAAAACTCTTTGTTTAAAAAATGAATTCCTTCCAGCATCAATCTACTTTTTTAAGTTCTACGGAATTTAAAACGCGTTCCATAATGTCCTCGGCATAGCGATCTTCGTCTTCCCAGACTAAAATTATTTGCTGCAAAATATGTTCTGTTGTAAAGGCGAGAAAAACATAATTACCTTTTCTGTATTGATTTGGTAACATACCTGGAAAAGATGCAGTTCCAAAAACCTTCAAGCCTTCGGCGGCATTAGGTGTCACAAATTTATCTCTTTTGGTAATGATGTCCCTTACCCCATTTTGCTCCAACATTTGTAGACTTCCTTCGACAGCTAGGTTCAAATCAATTTTTGTAGTATCTGGAATGTTCAATTTAGAGGTGCTAACCATAATATTTATGGGGCTCATTAAAGTGCCATAACTAAAAGCAGTCGTATTAACATTTGCAATGGTATCAATGGCCTTTGATTCTACTCGCTCTAAAACGGCCGGCGTGGAGATATAGATGGGTGGAATACCATAATCACTGGATACCCAATCGCCTTCCAATAATTCTTTGCTGTCGTTGCCAATGATGGTATCTTTTACATAATCAAAACCATATTTAAGGGAGAATCCTACAAATGTGGCCATGATTAAAAACAAAGCAACTACAGCGGTAATAATTATTTTACGGCGTTTCTTTTTGCGTTCCTGTTCCTCTTTATATTGTTGATCGAGTAATTTTTCGTCTTCTGTTGGCTGGGGTAATGCTTGTTTGACGTTGTCAATTTCAAGATCAATCGTATTTCTGTCAATTTTGGCCAACTCAATATCTGGAGCAGACTTGGCGAATTTTACTAAATCGGCGCGTTTTAAGATGGTTTCAATGTTCTTGATATCGCCTTTGGTCAGTTCAATTTGATTCCCATCTCTCAGCAATTTTAAACGATATATCAATTCGTCGGTCGTACTTTCCAAAGCGCGATCATAGACTTTTTCATCGAGATAACGTCTGATAATAAAGGTCAATTCAGAATAATAATCCTTGAGTTCGGCTTGTTGTAAATAATCGGATTCGTCTAGCTTTTTTAAAGCCATTTTCGCGCGTTCGTAGGGTGGGAGAAGCGCAATTTCTTCTTCTTCGGTCAACGGTTTTTTCCGCCAAATAAACCAATACATTAAGAAGCCAACCAAAGCAAGAATGGCAATAATTATAAGAGCTGTTTTCCACCAATCGCTGCTGCTCTTTTCGACTTTAATAAAGGGTTTAATATCATAAAGTCCCTGTTTTGTTGAATCGACCAGAATGTTGTTGACTTCGACTTTTAAGGAATCAGTGAAATATTCTTTGGTACCAATAATTATTTTTTGTCTCGGAATGGTGTAACTGCCCGAATCAAATTGCGTTAAGCCATACTTTTTGATGAATTTATATTTGGCTTGGTTTTTTGTCGTATCTGCTTTGTAAGATTCGATCATTTCCAAGGGCGAAAAAGTTTGACCTTCAGGAAAAATAACTAAATCAGTGGTATCTGCTTCTACCTCAATTTTATAAGTAATTTGTTCTCCAATTTTAATTTTTGTAGAATCGATGGACGATTTAACCTGGGAAAAGGAGAAGAGAGAGAAAAGGAAAAATGAAATAGATAAAAGAACGGGTAACCGATGACGGGTGACCGATGGTGTTTTATAATAATCTAAATCAAGATTCTTCATTATAAATTTTAGATTCTTCATTATTTAAGCTCTGCGTTTAAAGTAGCCCAATAATTTTGTAACATAGCTTTCATCAACACGACAGTCAATAACGCCAGCGCCCGATTTGGTAAATGTTTCTTTAAAATAGCTAACGCGTTCGTTATAATATTTCCCATAGTTAGTCCTTACCGTTTTAGAGCCTGTATTCACTAACATATATTCGCCGGTTTCTTCGTCTTGCATTTGGACCACACCTAAATTTGGAATGACTTCCTCGCGTTCGTCATACACACGTATACCGGTTATATCATGTTTATTCGCGGCAATTTTGAGTGCTTGTTTATAATCGTCCGCAATAAAATCAGAAAGCAGAAAAACAATGGTTTTCTTTTTCATGACATTGGATAGAAACTTTATAGCACTATCAATGTCTGTCTTTTTACTTTTCGGTTTAAACTCAATCAATTCACGAATAATGCGCAACACATGAAAGCGTCCTTTTTTTGGTGGAATGTATAACTCGATGCCGTCCGTAAAAAGGATCAATCCGATTTTATCGTTATTTTGGGTGGCTGAAAAGGCTAAAGTTGCGGCAATTTCGGTAATGATCTCGTTTTTAAACTGTTCTTCCGTACCAAACCATTCTGAACCCGAAATATCCACCATGAGCATCATGGTCAACTCGCGTTCCTCCTCAAAGATCTTGATGTGCGGTTCGTTGTAACGTGCCGTAACATTCCAGTCAATATTTCGGACGTCATCGCCATATTGGTATTGGCGCACTTCACTAAAAGTCATACCACGCCCCTTGAAGGTCGAATGGTATTCTCCTCCAAAAATATGATCAGACAAGCGTCGTGTCTTAATCTCTATTTTGCGTACTTTCTTAAGAAGTTCTTTAGTGTCCATAGTAAGCCCCTAGCCCCAAAGGGGGGAATTGATAGCGGTTAAATTATTATTTATAGTTTTGGACATGTTGTTTTTCTTAGGCTCCTTTTATCCGTCTGAGTAGGAGTTACCCCTTCGGGGGTTAGGGGGCCTTTACGGTACTTCAATTTCATTAACAATTTTGTTGATTATATCAACAGAAGTGACATTCTCAGCCTCAGCTTCGTAGGTAATTCCAATTCTGTGGCGTAGCACATCATGAACAACAGCGCGAACATCCTCTGGTATGACATAGCCACGACGTCTGATAAATGCGTAACATTTTGCAGCAACCGCTAAATTGATACTACCACGTGGCGAAGCACCAAATGAAATCAATGGTTTTAAATCGGCAAGTTTATATTTTTCAGGGTAACGTGTGGCGAAGATGATATCAAGAATGTATTTTTCGATCTTTTCATCCATATAAACCTCACGAACCGTTTGTTGTGCTCTTAAAATTTGTTCGATGGAAACAACAGCATTTACTTTTTCATAGGCACCTTTAAGATTGGCACGAACAATCAATTGCTCTTCCTCTATTTTTGGATAGTCAATAACTGTTTTCAACATAAAACGGTCAATCTGTGCTTCAGGAAGTGGATACGTCCCTTCTTGCTCAATTGGATTTTGTGTCGCCATCACCAAGAATGGTTTGTCCAAGATATAGGTTTCATCGCCAATGGTCACTTGTTTTTCCTGCATCGCTTCCAATAAAGCAGATTGCACTTTTGCTGGGGCACGGTTAATCTCATCCGCAAGTACGAAATTTGCGAAAATCGGACCTTTTTTAATCGTGAAATCATTGACCTTCATATTATATATCAAGGTTCCAACAACATCCGCAGGTAATAAATCTGGTGTAAATTGTATTCTACTGAAGCTGGCA
Source organism: Flavobacteriales bacterium (assembly GCA_038243395.1). Taxonomy (GTDB): domain Bacteria; phylum Bacteroidota; class Bacteroidia; order Flavobacteriales; family Flavobacteriaceae; genus Gelidibacter. The sequence goes on from JBBSRC010000057.1 coordinate 9,796, forward strand.
TCAATGGCTTGTGAAAGCGTATTAATGGCCAACGTTTTCGCCAAACCCGGTACACCTTCGAGCAAAATATGACCTTGTCCCAACAATCCAATCAGCAATCGTTCAACCATATATTTTTGGCCAACAATGACTTTGTTCATTTCAAAAGTAAGCAAATCAACAAATGCACTTTCTCTTTCAATTTTCTCGTTAATGCTTTTGATATCAACTGTTTCTTGCATCATATTAGGAATTATTTTAGACTTAAATAGGGTCGGATTTTTTGAGTAGTGCAAATTGTTAAAATTTTTAGTGGATTGCTGTTAACAATTGGTTAAAAGTTACAGCGTATCAGCATAAGGGTTACATATTTAATATTATTTTAAGGAAACCAGAGGTCCAACTTTTTTAAACCATTTTGTTCAGAAGAACTAATTTTTAGGTTCAGTGTAGGTAATCCTGTCGAATCAGCTCAGCTTTATCCGTTAGGTTCAGGTGAGCTAATACATAAGGATCTAAAAGAATGCTCCTCCGAATAGAAATTATCAAGAGTAACTATAGAGTAATTATCAAGGAAACGCATCTTAAAATAAATAACTAAATTTGGAATTCTATTAAGAGAGATTGCTTTTTTGTAGCTATCAGAATAATTGTAAAGTAACTATATCCTTATTTTCTGCTTTGTGAAACCTTAAAGATTCGTGAATCCCATCTTATAGTAAACAAAAAAATCTACGAAAACATAAATAGGAGATTCTATCTTCAAGAGAATAAAAGTATGAGGAAAACAGCATTAATTACGGGCGCGACAAGCGGCATAGGAAGCGCAACAGCGCACGAATTGGCAAAACACAACATTAATTTAATTCTTTGTGGTAGGCGTCAAGAACGTTTGGATACTATTAAAAAAGCGTTGGAAAGAACTACCGATGTCCACACTTTAAATTTTGATGTTCGGGATAAAGACGCCACTTTTGAAGCCATTGCTTCATTGCCTGAGCATTTTAAACATATTGATATTTTAATCAATAATGCGGGTAATGCCCATGGACTTGACCCCATTCAAACTGGAGATACCGACGATTGGGATGCCATGATGGATATTAACGTAAAAGGTTTGTTATATGTCAGTAAAGCAGTAATTCCTCAAATGACTGAGCGTGAATCTGGACATATTATCAATATTGGATCTTCGGCAGGAAAGGAAGTTTATCCCAAAGGGAATGTGTATTGCGCCAGTAAGCATGCGGTATTGGCGATAACCGAAGGCATGCGTATTGATCTGAATCCTTTCGGAATTAAAGTAAGTGCCATTAATCCCGGATTGGTAGAAACCGAGTTCTCCCAAGTACGCTTTAAAGGGGATGCGGCTGCAGATAACGTTTATAAAGGCTATAAAGCATTACAACCGGAAGATATTGCAGAGATAATTTACTTTGCTATTTCGAGACCTGCGCATGTGAATATTGCGGATTTGTTGGTGTTTCCTACGGCGCAGGCATCATCTACGATTGTTAAAAAGAATATTTAAAAATCCGATAATTGTAAAATTATAAATAATTTTTATTAAGTTTTGAACTATAAATTAAAAGATTAGCTAGGCTGATCCTAAAGGATTCTTGCCTTCGTAGGAAAGTGTCATGATCAACAAAAGACTTCTCATAAAAAACTTATTGGCTCACAACGATGAGAACAGTTTCTATGACAAGAAGCGGCAGATTGATATTGGAGAAAAGGAGGGGAAGGGGAAATTCTTAAAACACATTTGCGCGTTATCGAATAGCAATCCTAAAAACAACTCTTATATCGTTATTGGGGTAGAAGATGAAGACAACAGCATCACAGGCGTTGACTTTTTTGATGACAGCAAAATTCAAAACCTGATTAATGCGTATTTGACCAATCCGCCTATTGTGCAATATGAAAATATCCCGTTTCCGCATTTGCCAGATGATAAAGTGGTAGGCTTGGTAACCATCCGACCTATTATTGGCTTGACCTCCTTGAAAAAGAACATCTGGAAGTATTATGGTGGTTCCGTTTTTTTCAGGGATGGGAGCATTAGCATGCCCAAAGTTTTTGATATTCAGATAAGAGATGTCAATTCTGGAATTGTCGAAGCCATTGAAAAACACTCGCAAAATAACATTCAATATACCCTTGATGGTGTTTTCGATTTTTTAAATAAGCGTCGAGATTACCATCCCAAGTATTTGGTCTTTAAAGAGTATTTTGTGCTCTGTTGGGCCGGACAGAAAAAAGTTTATAAAGATGGTGTTTTTTATAGCAGAGTAGATATTGAAATGGTCAATGAACAAGTAAGATTGTTTTTTTCGATCTTAGATGAGGTTACGATAACCTATGACGAGAATTCCTTTAATATTGTTGAGTATGTCAGTTTGGGGTTGCAAAACGATTATAAGTATTATCCATTAGAGGAGACACGCATCACTTTTAATAATAACGCAACCTATCATTTAGAAGCGAAGTTACTGTTTGAAGCACCTCAATACGATAAAAAGGTTTTACATCAAATTTATAACGCTAATAATGCCATTTTAGAAAAGCTCAAAATAGGATTTCCACTTAATAATAAGGAAGAGCAGGATATAAAAAATTTACCAGCAACCTATCTCATCTGTTACCTGAATTTATTTCATGATGCCGTTGATAAGCTTAATGAAGCCAAACCTTTCTTAAAAGAATACAGTCAAGAGTTGTATGGCAAATATAAAGAGTCTTTGCGCATTTTGAGAAAAGTGAAATACAGTTAAAAGATTTGGAAGTTTTACTGCAACACTGCGTTTTATCGGGTTTTTCAAACTGTCGTTACCATTCATATAGATTTATTTGCTAGTCGAAGTTTTTTGTAAAGTTTTTCGTAGAATGTATGCATCTTTACACTGCTATTAATCAATTACATACAATCCTACTTCTCCCGATAATTATTCGGCATTGAAGTAGGATTTTTTTTGGATGTGTTTTATCGAAGTTTTTATTTCCGAAGGGATATTTTTCTAATTGCTATTCTAAGCTGTAATTCATCGATTATTTCGAACTCAAATTGCCATTCATACAGATTTTTTGACCTATTATAGTTTTTAATAAGAGGAATGAAAAATTAGACGCAATTTTACAGTGCTATTAACTAATTACAGGAAATCCTGCTTCTCCCGAAAACATTTCGGCGTTGAAGCAGGATTTTTTCAGGATAATCAGCGAATTAACACAAATCATCTTGGAAATTTATTGGAATTTGGTGCTTCTAAAATTGGAATTTTATTTCATTTATTTCTTAGCATTTTCCGCAAGGGCTTTTTGCATGAATTCCTCACATTTTTCTACCATGTTTTTACTTCCGCAGATAAAAGGAATGCGTTGATGAAGTTCAGTAGGTTTAATATCTAAAATGCGCTGAAAGCCATCGCTCGCTTTTCCATTGGCTTGTTCGGCTAAGAAAGCCATCGGATTACATTCATAAAGCAAACGTAATTTCCCATTAGAGTTTAAAGAGCTCTTCGGATATATATAAATACCGCCCTTTATCATGTTTCTATGAAAATCCGAAACCAATGAACCAATATAACGTGAAGTATAAGGTCTGTCATCTTCTTCCATTTGGCAGTATTTGATATAGTTTTTTACACCTTGTGGAAAGTGGATGTAATTACCTTCATTCACGGAGTAAATGTGCCCATTTTCTGGAAACTGCATGTTGGGATGGGACAGATAGAATGTGCCAATCGCAGGATTGAGGGTAAAGCCATTCACGCCATCGCCGGTGGTGTAAACCAACATGGTTGAGGTGCCGTAAACCACGTATCCAGCAGCTACTTGCTGATTTCCTGGCTGTAGAAAATCTTCTAGCGTTACAGGAGTTCCTAAAGGTGTAACACGTCTGTAAATAGAGAAAATAGTTCCTACTGAGACATTCACATCAATGTTAGATGACCCATCCAGCGGGTCAATAAGAACCACATATTTATTTTGATTATTTTCGTCTTGACTATTAATGGCAATAAAGTCGTCTTCTTCTTCACTGGCAATCCCACAAACAATATTTCTATTGGTCATGGTCTGAATAAACTTTTCATTGGCATATACGTCGAGCTTCTGTTGGTCTTCACCTTGAATATTAACGTCGCCTGCAGCGCCAATGATATCGACCAATCCAGCTTTGTTGACTTCGTAATTTACTACTTTGGCAGCTAACCTAATGGAGTTGATAAGACTTGAGAGTTCTCCCGATGAATATTTAAAAGAAGCTTGGTTTTCAATAATGAATTCACCTAAAGTTTGATGTTTTCGAAACATGAAGTATTTTGGATTTGTTTCTGCAAATATCGTTTTTTTTACCAGACTACAACGTTTTCGTTGAACTTTAAAACTTTAATTTTTACAGTTTACATTATATTTGAAAACAAATTTTTTAAAGTATGGATTTTAAAATAAGATGGGCGGTAAGAGAAGACATGCCTCAAGTGCTTGATTTAATTAAGGAATTGGCTGTTTTTGAAAAAGAACCAGATGCAGTCGAAATTACCCTTTCAGATTTACAAAATGATGGCTTTGGAAAACATCCCGTTTTTGAATGTTTTGTAGCGGAAGTTGACGGTAAAGTCGAAGGTATTGCTTTGGTTTATAACCGATACTCTACTTGGAAAGGCAGGGCCCTACATTTGGAAGATTTGATTGTGAGCCAAAAAATGAGAGGAAGTGGTTTGGGAACGGCACTTTTGGACGAAGTCGTACGATATGGCAGTCAACTTGGCGTCAGGCGTATTTGTTGGGATGTTTTAGATTGGAATCAACCTGCGATCGAATTTTATGAGAAGAAAGGTGCGGATGTTAAACGCGATTGGGATGTGGTGCACTTAACAGAGACGGGGATAAAAAATTATATAGCTAATTTAGAAGATGCTCGTATTTAAGTTTGGAGGTGCGTCGGTTAAAGATGCTTTGGGTGTTAAAAACTTAGAACAGGTTTTAAGACAAGTAGGGTTTGGAAACACCTTGATTATCATTTCAGCAATGGGCAAAACCACGAATGCCTTAGAGACGGTAGTGGGTAATTACTTTCATAACAAAAGTGAATTACAGGACTCTCTTCAAGATGTTAAGAAATACCATAATGCAATTTTATTAGATCTTTTTGACGAGGTAGCTCACCCTGTTTTTTTAAAAATAAATGCTTTATTTGACGAGTTGAAAAGCTTCTTTGACCGTAATAAATCGCCAGATTATAACTTTGTCTATGACCAATCGATTGGGTATGGGGAGTTGGCATCAACCATTATTGTGAGTGAATATCTTAATTGGGTCGGAATCAAAAATAATTGGTTGGATGTGCGTGAGTTTATCAAAACAGATAATTATTACAGACGTGCCAATGTGAATTGGGAAGATACACAAATGGCGGTAAGTAACAAATTCAATACTACTGTTTTAAATGTGACCCAAGGATTTTTAGGAAGTGATGACAATAACTTTACCACTACTTTAGGGCGCGAAGGGAGTGATTATTCGGCCGCGATTTTTGCTTATTGCTTAAATGCTGAAAACGTAACCATCTGGAAAGATGTTCCGGGAGTTTTAAATGCGGATCCACGTTATTTTGAAAATGCACAATTGCTCAATAAGATTTCTTATCGTGAAGCTATTGAATTGGCTTTTTACGGGGCTTCAGTCATTCATCCGAAAACATTACAACCCTTACAACAAAAGGAAATTCCACTTTTCGTAAAATCCTTTAATCATCCAACAGAAGCAGGTACCATGGTCGGAAAAGGTTTTGGCATTGAACCCATGATTCCGTGTTTTATTGTCAAGAAAAATCAAGTTTTAATTTCTTTGTCGTCCTTAGACTTTTCATATATCGTAGAAGAAAATATCAGTGAAATTTTCCAACTTTTGCATTTGTACAAAATGAAAGTCCACGTCATTCAAAATTCAGCCATTAGCTTCTCAGTTTGTATAGAAAACAGCTATAACAATCTGCCTGATTTATTACAGCATTTGAAAGCTAAATTTAAGGTTACCTGTCATGAAAGTGTCTCCTTATACACCATACGACATTATAACTTGGAAGACATTACCCAATTGGAAGCCGATAAAGTCGTATTGTTGAAGCAGTTAACTCAAGAAACGATGCAGATGGTAACCACATAGCTGATTTGGGAGATTTGATGCTCTTGAAATTGCCCAATGATGCCGACCGCACCGCTAATTTATAAAAAAATTGATTAGGTTTGTAACCATGACCAAACAGCCCGAAACAGGATTAGTAAATGCCAAAGAAGTCGCTAAAGCCATACATGTAGACAAGTATGGTGTTTTTGGTACATTCATTGGTTGGACGCTCATGAAAGTCCTTAAAATTTCGATGCTGAATAAGTTTTACAATCGGAAAAAACACTTGGGCGGTACTGAGTTTTTAGATGCTATTTTAGATGATTTTCAGATCCGTTTTGAAATTCCTGAGGACGATTTAAAACGCTTGCCAAAAGATGGCGCATACATTACCGTATCTAACCATCCACTTGGAGGAATTGACGGAATTTTGTTGCTCAAATTGATGTTGGAACAGCGTAAGGACTTCAAGATTATTGGCAATTTCCTATTACATCGCATCGAACCTTTGAGACCTTTTATCATGCCTGTCAATCCGTTTGAAAATCGGAAAGATGTTAAATCGAGTCTTGCAGGATTCAAGGCTTCAATTTCACATTTGCGTGATGGACATCCACTGGGCGTATTTCCTGCGGGAGAAGTATCCACTTATAGAGATGGCAAATTGGTCATTGACCGTCCGTGGGAAGAAGCGGCCATGAAACTGGTTAAAAAGGCAGAAGTTCCGGTAGTACCTATATATTTCCATGCGAAAAACAGCAAACTATTTTACAAGCTTTCTAAAATCAGTGATACTTTTAGAACCGCTAAATTGCCTTCAGAAGTCCTTACCCAAAAACGACGTGTCATCAAGGTCAGGATTGGCAGACCAATTTCTGTAGCCGACCAAAAAGAATTGATTACACTCCCAGAGTATTCCGAGTTCTTAAGAAGGAAAACTTATATGTTGGCCAATTCTTTTGATCAGAAAGGTAATATTCTAAGTAATATTTCCTCAACTCTGAAAGTTCCGAAACCTATTAGAAATATTGTCACACCAGTAAGTGTGGATAATATGAAAAAGGAAGTTGATTATTTACGTGAAAATGACGGCCGACTTTTGCAAAGCAAAAATTATGAGGTCTTTTTGACTGATTCCAAAAACATTCCCAATATTTTGCGTGAAATTGGGCGTTTGCGTGAAATTACATTTCGAGAAGTAGGCGAAGGCACCAATCAATCTATCGATTTAGATCCATTTGACAATTATTACCACCATATGTTTTTGTGGGATAATGAATCTCATAAATTGGCGGGAGCTTACCGTATGGGATTAGGTTCTAGAATTTTTAAAGCTTATGGTATTGATGGGTTTTATCTCCAGGATCTGTTTCGTTTTGAACCCGAACTTTATAAAATGATGAGCGAATCCATTGAGATGGGTCGCGCATTTATCATAAAAGAATACCAACTCAAACCGATGCCTTTATTTCTATTATGGAAAGGTATCGTCCATACTACACTTCGTTATCCAGAACACAAATATTTAATTGGAGGTGTAACGATTAGCGATAAATTTACCAACTTTTCAAAATCGCTGATGATTGAGTTTATGAAATCCAATTATTACGATCCTTATATCGCACAATATGTGCATCCTAAAAAGGAATTTAAAGTCAAGTTAAAAGACGCTGATAAGGATTTTGTTTTTGACGAAACTGAAGCTGATTTGGTGAAGTTTGACAGGATTATTGATGAACTGGAGCCAGGTCCTTTACGTTTGCCTATTCTTATTAAAAAATACATCAAACAGAATGCAAAGGTCATTGCTTTTAACGTCGATCCCTTATTTAACAACGCTGTGGATGGTTTAATGTACATCCGAATAGCTGACTTGCCAGAAAGTACCGTCAAACCTGTGATGGAAGAATTCCAAGCTGAGATGGAACGGAAATTTGCGGAGAATGGGGATAGTCCTGAAGTCTAAAAATATGTCTGCATAAGCTCTCCAAAAAAATGTGCTGTTTATAGTAAATTTACAAAGATTTAAACCAATCCTGAAAATAAGTCCCGAGAACAGGAGTTAATTTTTTTTCGCCATTAACCGCACCAATTAAACTCATGATCCATAGTACAAAGATTGCCAAATTGAGTATCCAGCCCAAAATGGGTACAAAAGATAATATCAGTCCACAAATCATTAGTCCCAACATTTGTCGAATGTAAAATGAACCAAATTCGCTTTTTGTAGTATTGTTCATTACCAAAGCAACAATCCAACCAATTATGGTAAGGTGTGCAATTAACGCAATGTTTTTCCCATCCTTCGAAACAGCGTTCACGTCATTTTCCAATTGATGTGCTGTCCGTCTTGCATCTTCAGAAAACTCATTTGCTCTCTGATTTGCGTGTTCGTTTGTGTTTTTCAACGTCTCGTCAAGATCGTCGCCAAAATCTGTATTGTCAGTCATTTTTTTTGTAAAGTTTTTAGGGTTAGATCATTAAAGGTAACAAAAAAACTTTTGATTTTAAAGAAAAGACACTATCACATGATAGAACGTTATGGGTGCTCTGTAAAAAAAAGTGAAATTAGGAGATTCGATTTTATTAAAAGATTAATCTAAAGAGTTATTAAATTGCTTTATTTTATCTACAATTGTTTGTGCCAGTTTCTCTTTACTTTCTATAGTCCAGCCTGCAATATGTGGAGTTAAGATTACATTGTCTGCTTGGATGAGGTATTGAAAAGCTTCAGGTATTTCTGAAGTAAATAAATCTTCAAAAGATGATTTTTCATATTCCAAGACATCGAGACCTGCGCCAAGTATTTTACCTGATTTTAAAGCAGCCACCAAGTCTTTAGTAATGACACTTTTACCGCGGGCGGTATTGATGAACCAAAACGATTTTTTAAAGACATTGATAAAATCAGCTTTGATCATACCCATAGTCAACGGCGTTTGCGGCGTATGTAAACTAACAACATCCACTTTCTCTTGAAATTCCTTGAGAGATACTTGTTTGGCATTGTCATCGCCTACATTATCTTTGATGTCATAACAAAATACGTCCACATCAAATCCACGAAGCTTTCTGGCAAAAGCTTTCCCCATATTGCCGTAGCCAATGAGGCCAACCGTTTTTCCATCGAGTTCAATGCCTCGATTGTCTTCACGGAGCCATTTGCCCGAACGTACTTCACGGTCGGCCTTGTTGAGTTTATTGAATAGGGATAGGAGCATTCCTAAAGCGTGTTCGCCAACCGCATTTCTATTGCCTTCAGGAGCAGCAATGAGATGGACATTTTTCGCTTTGGCATAATCGCCATCAATATTTTCTAATCCTGCACCAACGCGACCGATAAATTTTAAATTTTTTGCCGCATCCAAGAATTGTTTGTCAATGCTAAAACGACTTCTGATAATAACGCCATCGTAGTTCTGAATTTTGGCTTCAATGGCTTCTTTAGAAGAAGTATAATCTTCATCATTTTCAAAACCCAGTGCGTTGAGTTGATTGATAAGTAAAGGATGGTTAGTGTCGAGGTGGAGGATTTTCATGGCAATATTCCTACGGAGGCAGGAATCACATTTTTAATAGTTTATAATATCAAAATTAAGGAAAGCATTTTTCAAAATCAATTTACGGTCAATAATTCAATGTGTATTTTAAAGTTTATCGTATTAAATTAAAGCCAATGCAATCATTCCAAAAGTCAAATTTATTAGATTTAAGCGTGAAGGTAAAGGTTTATTTGGATTTTGAAATAGAGCCCTTAATAATTAGATAACATCAGGATTCCAAAGTCATGGTAAAATTAATACTTAGTCTTTTGTTTAGTGTTTCTGTATTTAGTCAAACAGAATCTACAATGGTTTTGGACAATCTGACAGGTAAAAACCGTTGAGTGCTAACATCGGATTGGTAGGTTATAAGTTTTTTGAAGGAGGTTTTATGAATACCAAATTATCAAAGACTTCGCAGTTATTATGGGATCGTGCATATTAATGTGGACAATTTTAAAATTCATGAAGTACCATTGATTCTCAAGCAACGTTTGGGCACTAATTTTCATGCGCTTTTTGGGGCTAAGATTAATGGTTCAATTAATGGTGGGTTTACAACGCTTCAACTCAATGATAGCTCTGTGCATCATTTGGGCAGGTCTTTAGAAATGGGATTGCAATATGATGTGAATAAAAATTTTATGGTGGAAATGTGTTTTTCTTTGCCTGTGAAAAATAACAATTTCGCGTACCATCAATTATTATATAATAATTCGAATCTTTTTAGATTGGGTTCGGAGTTTAGGTTTTAATCCTCCCGAATATTTTGGGAATTAATGCCATCTTTTATTTGAATCACGATAATAATTGGAAAGATTGAATGTTTTAAATCAGTTGTATTTTAAAATTTAGTAAGATATTTAACACCTCTTCCTCTAAAAGGAGGAGTGGCCTCGGTTTCAAGATAGACGCAGGGGTAAGGTGGTTTAATTCTCGATGAGCTAAATTTTTTTAAATTTGTGATTAATAACCCTTCCGTATTTAAGCTCTTTACTGAGGAAAGAGAAGGTTTTGTCGCACACTAATTACTTATTTTTTAAAAGCTAAAGCGTTAGCGGGTGCAATGAAAATCCTTTTGCTTTTCGCAAAAGATTGTAATGTAACACGCGACCTGAAAGGGAACGCCCAAAACATTAAAAACCTAGAATCATCTTAGCCACAAGAAAATAAGTAAGAATCCCAAAAACATCATTACTGGTAGTAATAAATGGACCTGTTGCGACTGCGGCATCTATGCCACGACGGTCCAAAAATATAGGCATTGAGGTTCCAATTACTGCTGCCATCATAATAACCGTTACCAAAGCCACACAAATGGTAAGTGATTCTAAATACGTGGTATGAAATCCAAAATGACTGATGATTAAAACAACAAAGGCAATGGCCAATCCGTTGACCAATCCTAAGAGTAGTTCCTTAAAAAGGCGACCAACAATATTGCTGTCAATAGTACCATTTGCTAAACCTTTAACCACAATGGCTGAAGATTGTACGCCGACATTACCAGCCGTGGCCTGAACTAATGGGATAAAAAGTAATAGGGCGGGGAACTGCATCATGGCATCACTAAAACCATTAATAATACTGGCCGCTCCAATGCCTCCAAACATTCCAATAAGAAGCCAAGGTAAGCGCGCTCTGGTCAGTTGCCAAATACTGTCATCCGCTTCTACATCGCCTGTAATACCTGCGGCCAATTGATAATCTTTATCAGCCTCTTCAATTAATACGTCAATAATATCATCAATGGTAATACGCCCCAATAAAACCATATTTTCGTCAACAACAGGAATAGCTTCCAAATCATATTTTGCCATGATTTTCGCTACTTCTTCGGGATCTTCGTCCACTGTCACATAATCAACACTTTTGATGTAGATGTCTGCGATTTTTTCGTCGCTTTTGGCAACGATCAAATCTTTTAAGGACAGGCGACCAATAAGTTTATTCTGCTTGTTGACCACATAAATAGAATGTACTCTGGTCACATCTTTTGCTTGTCCTCTAATACGACGTAAACAGCCTTCAACCGTCCATGTTTCATAGACCTTGACCAATTCTTTAGCCATAAGTCCACCGGCAGTATCTTCATCATAGGCGAGTAATTCGGTAATTTCTGCCTTATGATCCTCGTCTTCCATGTGATGGATGACTTCACGTTGACGTTCTTCTGAAAGTTCCGAAAGAATATCGGCGGCATCATCCGTGTCCAAAGCCTGTACCTCATCGGCAATTTCCTTGGAAGAAAGATTGCGCAAGACTTTCTCACGATGATCCTCATCCAATTCCATCAGGATTTCTGAGGTGGTTTCAGAATCGAGAAGCTTGATCACATACACCGCATCATCCAGATCAACTTCATCTAGAATTTCAGCAATATCCGCGTAATGGAATTCGTTTAAAAGTTGGTGAAGCGCGTCATCGTTTTTATCTTCGATAAGTTGCTGAACTTGTTCAATGAGCTCGTCAGTAAGCTCAAATTGTATGTTCTCTCTTTCTCTATCTTCTGCCAAATGTGATGAATTTTAAAAAATTAGTGATCTTTTTCAAGTAGTTGTGTCAGTGTGATAAACTGCTGTACGCTTAATTGTTCAGGACGTTTGTCAAAGATAAGGTTTGATTTTAAATTTTCGGAGATCTCGAATGATTTTAAGCTGTTTCGAAGTGTTTTACGGCGTTGCTGAAATCCTGTTTTTACGATTCTGAAAAATAGCCGTTCATCACAGGGAAGTTTAAAGTTTTCTTTTCGGGTCAATAGTAAGACCCCAGAATCAACTTTGGGCGGCGGATTGAAAACCGAAGGCGGAACTGTAAAAAGGTATTTCGCATCATAAAAAGCTTGGGTTAAAACCGAAAGAATGCCATAAACCTTACTCCCTTCGTTAGAGCAAATTCTCATGGCCACCTCTTTTTGAAACATCCCTGAAAATTCGGGAATTTGATCGCGCATTTCCAAAGTTTTAAAAAGGATTTGCGAGGAAATATTATAAGGGAAATTCCCGATAATGGCGAAAGGACGCTCTTCAAAAACTTCTTTGAGATTGTACTTTAAAAAATCTTTTTCAATGATGCGATCCGCAAGATTTAGATAGTTATTTTGTAGATACTCTACCGATTCAGTGTCAATTTCGATCACGTGGGTTGTGATGTCTTTCTTAAGTAAATACTTGGTCAAAACGCCCATCCCCGGACCAATTTCCAGAACGTGATCATAACCTTTGTAAGAAAGCGAATTTGCAATTTTTTCTGCGATGCCTTCATCGGTTAAAAAATGCTGACCGAGATGTTTTTTTGCTCTGACTTGATGATCTTTTGACACGAGTTTGAAGGTTTTGAAGTTGTTAAAAGCGTGAAGCACGAAGGTAGTTAGATTTTTTTTTGCGGAAGCGAAGTTGTTTATTTTTCTCGCAAGACGCAGTTGCGCAAAGCTCCAGAATAAAAGATTTCTGTTTATCTCTTTTTATCTTCTTTTCTCTGTTTTCGATTTAATTGATTTTAACGGAGTATTCATCAATAACTTCTAATTCTGTACGGAACGCCAATACTTTTTCGCCAAAGATTTGAAAACCTAATTGACGTAAATTATCGGCATCATTTTTATAATAATTGTCAAGGGCTTCGCGAGATTTAGCTCTGTATTGGACAGAATAAGTCACACTTCCTTCTGGATCGTTAACCAACACTTTGGTCAATTTTGCTTCCGTGAAATGCCCAGTTGCCAACACATGAGGAATGTGTTCTTTGATCCAAGCGAGCCATTGGTCGTGGATGCTGGCGTGTATGTTTGAGGTAACGTTGTATATGATCATCAATTATAAATTAAAAATCTCAAATTCCTAAAGACTGCTCTCCATTATTGGAACTTGGTATTTGCTTAATAAGTTTTAGTTTTAGACTTGTTTGGTAAGAACAGAAGTTCTAAGTTGTCAAAAAATATTTTGAATTATTTTTTTAGTAGATACATCTAATTTTTTAAAAAACAAATTGTTGGAATTTGCCTGCATGTCGGCATACAGGGAATTTCATAATTAGATTTAGTTTATCGCATCCCCACGCAACATCCGAAACTGCTTCCGTGACTCTATAAAATAAATACTGTCTTGATGGTTAAAGATAATTTTTTCATACAAATCCTTTGCTTTCTCAGGTTCTTCAAGGATGTTATTGTACAATTCTGCTAAATAATAATAGGCATCATCCGCTAATATGCCGTCGCTATGATACGCAATTATGGATTCGTAATTTTTTATGGCCTTGTCATATTGTTTTCTTTGTACAAAGAGTTCTGCCTGTTTAAAGAGTGCTTGGTCTTCAATGCTCTCGCCTTTGTGTTCCGTTAATACCTTGTCCAATAATGAAATAGCTTCATCATTTTTGTTCTGATAGGCCATCAAATCCGCTTTGGCATAAAGTTTTAGAGCTACATGAAGAGAGTCTTCATATTTGTTGTCAGAAATAACCAATTTCAGCTCTAAGGCATCATTCGCAATAAGCTGTGACGTCGAAGCTTTTAAAACATTCAACTGGGATTCTGCCCACTCGAAATCGCCTTTGTAATAACTCGTTTTAGCCACTTTAAATCGTGCTTCTTGTGCGATGGTGCTGTTTTTTGAGTTGGCCTGAATTTGGGTATAATAAATCAGCCCTTCATTGAATTTTTCTTGAAACACCAGGATATCGGCTAATTTCATTTTAACCGCTGCTTGTTGTAAGGACGAAATATTAAGCTTTAAACTTTCTTTTAAAAATTTACTGGCCTCTTCTGATTTATTCAAATGGAATGCTAAAAAATCGCCATATGCTATTTGTAATCCCAGTGTTGGTTCAGAGATGCCGTAAGTAGCGAAAAGTTGCGTGTATTTTTTTTGAATGGTAGGTAAATCGTTGGCCGACGCATTTGCAGTTTCAATATCTAACAAGTATTGATTAGCAGTCAAGATGGTACCAATGTTTTGGGTATTGTCCAATATATAACTAAAGATCTCTGTAGCCACTTCATTTTCTTTTTCGCTCAATGCAGTCAAAGCCAGCTCGATTATTCGGTTTAAACTTTCTCGTTGACGCATGTATAGCGCCTTTTCTTGCGTAAAAGCCCTACCGTAAGCCTTCTCTTGAATATAGAGCCAACTGAGCAATTCATACCAATACGTATCAGGTTCTGTTTGAATCTTTTTTAGTAAGAGCTTTCTTAATAATATGTTATTCTCATTGTCCTTATTTTCTGAAATAAAGTCGCTAAACTGCATTTTAGCATTATTTAGATATTCAGGCGTGACCTCTATATAGGCCAAATAATGGGTAAAAAGCAAGTCAATATGACCTTGTTCGCCGTACACTTTGGCAAGTTCCCGATTGTAATTTAATTTTGAGTCAAGTTCCATGCCTTTTTTATAGGTTGCAATGGCGTAATCTAACAAGGAATACTCTTCAAACTGTCGGGCAATAAACGCAGCATAATCAGGACGTTCCTCCACTTTTGTGATGGCTTCCTGATAGTAACTTTTGGCTTTGTCCATATCATCCTGCAATTGAAAATTAAAACCCAGTTCAATTATTAAAGTAGGATTTTGATAAATGGCTATTTTCGATTTGATGAGGTCTTCTGCAACCTTAAATTGTTCTAATTCTTGATGTATTTTTATCAAATGGAAAACGTAGTTGTAATTATTTGGTTGCGCATCGTATAATTTTTGATAGGAGATGAGTGCTTTCTCAAATTCGCCGCGTTTGTAGTAGTCGGCTGCTAATTGTTCTTCGCCATTTTGCGAAAAAGATAAGCATCCCATAAAGAGAAAAACGAGACATAAAAACTGTTTCATGAGACTAAATTATGTAAATATAATCACTTTAAGACTTTGGGTTTGTGAATGTTTTTATAAAAAAGAATGCCCGAACGTAAGTTCGGGCATTACCATCAAAATAAATGTGCTATTAACCATTACTTATAAATGATTCAAATATCCTGTTTTGGTACTTTTAAGTATTTTCGTATAATTATCTCTATTTAAAACAACACTTTAGTTAACAATTTTACTACGGAAATCATTATTACAATGTGTATAGAATTTTTCGTTGTTGTCAAATGCTATTTGGGAAGACGAACTTGGAGAAATTTTGGATAATAACAAAAAAAAATGCTAGAAATTCGTTGAACAACGTCAATTTTTAGCATTTTGTCGAATATTATAGAATTTTTCCTACAAATTATATTTGGCCAAATCCCGTGTATGGAATTAAAACTTCAGGGATTTTGATACCATCTTCCGTTTGATAATTCTCCAAAATCCCGGCTAAAACTCTAGGTAAAGCTAATGAGCTTCCATTGAGTGTATGCGCCAATTCATTTTTGCCTTCAGCATTCTTAAATCGTAATTTCAACCGGTTGGCTTGAAAGGTTTCAAAATTAGAAACTGATGAGATTTCCAACCATCGATCTTGAGCTGTAGAAAAGACTTCAAAATCATAAGTCAGAGCCGAAGTAAATCCGATATCGCCACCGCATAAACGCAAAATTCGGTAAGGCAATTTTAATTCATCTAAAATTTCTTTGATATGTTCCACCATGCCATCCAAAGCTTTGTAAGAGTTATTAGGATGTTCTACCCGTAGAATTTCTACTTTATCGAATTGATGCAAACGGTTCAGACCTCTTACATGAGCACCATAACTTCCCGCTTCACGTCTAAAACATGGCGTATAACCTGTGATACCGATTGGCAAATCAGAAGCATCAAGCAATTCATCCCTGAAAATATTGGTTCCGGGAACTTCTGCGGTTGGAATTAAGTAGAGATCATCTTCGGTAACATGATACATTTGACCTTCTTTATCCGGCAATTGTCCTGTGCCAAAACCAGAAGCGGCATTGACCAAAAGCGGTAACTGATATTCAGTATAGCCCGCAGCAGTATTTTTATCTAAGAAATAGGAGATGAGAGCCCTTTGCAATTTGGCACCTTTTCCTTTATACACAGGAAATCCGGCTCCCGTTATTTTGTTGCCTAATTCAAAATCGATAATGTCATATTTTTTTGCCAGTTCCCAATGAGGCAGTGCTTTGTCGTGTAAGGTTGGGATGTCTCCTTTTCTGTAAACCTCTTCATTATCCTCTGCAGTAGTTCCAGCAGGAACACTCTCATGAGGTACATTTGGCAATTTATAAAGTAATTGGTTTAAAGCTTCTATAGTCGAATTCAAATCGTCTCCAAGAGTTTTTGAAGCTTCTTTTAATTCTCCCGTTTTTTCTTTTAGCGCATTGGCTTGGGCTGCTTGACCCGATTTGTACAAGATGCCAATTTCTTTAGATAAACTGTTGGATTCTGCCAAGGTGTTATCCAGTTCCGTTTGTAAACGACGTCGGGTTTCATCAAGGGCAATGACTTCATCAATCATTTGCGCAGCATCAAGGTTTCTTTTTTTCAAACCCTCGATCACTGTTTCTCTGTGATCTCTAATAAATGGTACTTGTAACATAACTGTTTAATTTGATGGCAAAAATAAGTAAATTTTAAGCGTCTTCAGAAGTCTTTTAATTTCACTCGAAAAAATCCTTGTCTTCCGTTTCTTTTGAGAATTTTTTTATTTTGGATGGTCTCAGCCATTCACTGTGTTTAAATGGATGCCATTTCACATTGGCCAAATCGACTTCCGGATCAATGAGCTGATTGAGGTCTCCCCCATTCACCCGAACAGACGCGTTGACATATACCTTAACGTCGACGCCTTTATCGGCATACATCTTTTTTAAGCGTTGGGCAAATTGCCAGATGACATCTGGTTTTGTGCTGACCGTGCGTTGCTGTTTTGTCGTTAGATAATCTTCAATTTGAATTGGAATTTCTAAATTGGTTCTGGTATCAATAACCTTAAACGTTGTGCGACCACTTTTAGCACGGAGCATCATGCGCCATGATAAGCGATGACCTTCTTCTGTCCAAAGTACATCGTCCTTAAAAAACCAATGCCGCAGCGGCAGGCCTATTTGAACAATGAAATAGATAATGAAAACTGCCACAAATGGTTTTCGGTATTCGGGTACAATGACTTCTTCTTGATCATAATAAGGTTTTTGTCTTAAAAAGATCTTATGAATAGTTTTTGTCGGAAAAAAGAAAAGGATAAATGCCAAGGATAAATAAGGGAAAATACCAATCTGAAATACGAACGAGTTGAACAAATGGAAGAAAATGGAAGCGAAAAACGCAATGTTTCGAGTACGTTTCCAAAGTAACAATGGAACAATCAGGGCGTCAAATAAAATGCCGACATAAGCAATGGTGTAATGGGTCCATTTTTGTTGCAAAAGTTCGCCCACTAACCACAAATCTTTTTTACCTCTCATTAAAACTTCAGCTACTGTGCCATCTAACCAATCGGGATAAATTTTTGCAACAGCTCCATACGTGTAAACGATAAACATTTGTAAAATAAACACCAAGGCACACCAGCGCGGCATGGAAATTCTCTTGATTTTTGGATTTAACCGAGCGTCAACTGATAAATACTTATTTGCGGGTTGAAATACCATGATGGCACTGAGCAACATCAATAAATAATAGTGATTGTTGTAGGATGATTTCTGCATTAAATAAGAAGCAGTCCAAAGCACAGTAAATGCAAGCATACTCCACCGATATTTGTAACCTACCATCACGAAAAGTCCACAGAGCCCCATCACGCCATACCAAATGTACATTCCATTCCCGGGCAAAGGCTGAAGCCATTCAAAGCCAATAAAGGAAAATGTTTGTTGTGGTTCAATAAGCGTGCGACGGATCCAACCTGTAAATATTGAGCCAACACTTTCCATACAAATGAGAAAGCCGAAAATGATTCGGAACACAATAAGTGCGCTGTTATCTATATGTTTAAAGAGGATTTTGTGCATTGAGTGCTGCAATAATCTGTTTGGCTTTTTTCTGATCTTTTCTTAATTGTGCAATTAGGGCTTCAACCGATTCAAATTTGTGTTCATTCCTAAGTCGGTCTAAAAACGAGACTTTCAAATGTTGGTCATAAAGGTCTTCATTAAAATCAAAAAAATGCACTTCAATGGTTTTTTTATCGCCGTCAAATGTTGGATTCATGCCTATATTCATCATTCCATAAATGGCTTTATTGTTATAGGTCGAACATACCGCATAAACACCATTTTGAGGGATAAGTTTATAGTATTCGTCAACGTTTATATTTGCCGTTGGAAATTCCATCTTCTTGCCAAAACCTTTTCCTCTGACCACAATTCCATTGATATAATAGTCATATCCCAGGAAGGCATTTGCTGTTTTAATATCGCCCGACACAAGTG
>JBBSRC010000058.1:0-28504 GCA_038243395.1 Flavobacteriales bacterium
AATTTGTAGAAATGCAGCACCCTATAAATAGGACTAAAGCTACACTATGTCTTAATCAAGGTGGCCGGCTTAGTGGATTGGAATTTGATGGCATTGCGGTGCTTGCTAATTTTGATCCATCAACTTATGAAGCCAACTATGAATCGACCATCCTCTTTCCTTTTGTTAACAGAATACGAGATGGAAAATACACTTTTGAGAATGTCGATTATGTATTAAACTGTAATGAAGTCGATAAAAATAATGCTCTGCATGGTTTGGTTTACGATAAAACTTTCGAATGTGTAGACCAGCAAATGACCTCAAGCCATGGATCAATAACATTACAATATAAACAGGACGGTATATGTGAGGGATTTCCTTTTAAGTTTAATATAAAATTGACCTATATATTAACTGAAGAAAATATGAGTTTATCTGTTAAGATCGACAATGAAGATGATCAAGTATTTCCGTTCACTTTAGGTTGGCATCCTTATTTTGTCAGTGAAAACTTGGATGAAAGTGTAGTAAATTTTGAAAGTAGCAGTAAGTATGTATTTGACAAGCAACAAATAATTTCCGGTACCATTCCTTTAGAGGTTAAAATGCCTTACCAACTTGAAGGTGTAAAATTAGATGATAGCTATTCACTGAAAAATAACGTCATCGTTTTTCTTACGCCTGAATATCGCATAACTTTGACAAGCAGTTCCAAGGAAAATTACCTTCAATTATACACGCCAAATACCCCAAATGTTATTGCTATTGAACCTATGACTGGTGCTGCAGATAGTTTTAATAATAAAATCGGCTTAAAAACATTGCACCCTAATGATAGTTACACTATAAAGTGGGATATTGCTTTTCAACAACCTAATGACCAAGAAGAATCTAATCAACTAATCACATAACTATGCAATTTTTAACTTTTATTGGGTTTACGGCGTTCGTGGCTATAATCTCCTATTTTAAAACTAGAAAAACAGATGAATCCTCTTCAGATGGTTATTTCTTAGGCGGACGTAGTTTAACAGCTGGCGTCGTTGCAGGATCTTTGTTATTGACCAATTTATCTACCGAACAATTGGTTGGACTGAATGGTTCTGCCTACCAAAGCGGATTGTCTGTAATGGTCTGGGAAACGTTAGCCGCTGTAGCGATGGTAGTGACTGCTATTTTCTTATTGCCACGCTATTTAAAAGGAGGATTAACTACGGTCCCAGGGTTTTTGGCAGAACGCTTTGACGTCACGACCAAAACACTGACTTCTGTTTTATTTCTATCTGGTTATGTGGTGGTTTTGTTGCCTGTTATATTATATTCTGGATCATTGGCCATCAGCGGTATGTTTGATGTGCCTGAGTTATTGGGCGTAACGCAAACCCAATCCATTTGGATATGTGTTTGGGGAATTGGGATTATCGGATCAATTTATGCCGTATTTGGAGGGTTAAAGGCGGTTGCAGTATCCGACTCTATCAATGCTATCGGTTTGTTGGCAGGTGGGGTTTTAATTCCAATTTTTGGTTTAATAATGATTGGTGACGGTAGTATATTAGATGGTCTAAATATCTTGACTACTGAAAATCCTGAAAAATTCAAATCGATGGGAGGCCCAACAGATCCGGTTCCATTCTATACCATTTTCACAGGAATGATGTTAGTAAATTTATTTTATTGGGGAACCAACCAGCAAATTATACAAAGAGCACTTGGTGCTAAAAATTTAAAAGAAGGTCAAAAAGGACTTTTGTTGGCTGGATGTATAAAAATATTAGGACCTATTATTGTTGTTCTGCCTGGTATTATAGCTTTTCACATGTTTCAAGGGAATTTGGATAATGCAGATAGTGCTTATCCAATGTTAGTTAAAAAAGTATTGCCTACGGCATGGGTTGGATTCTTTGCCGCAGTCGTATTTGGTGCTATTTTAAGCTCTTTCAATAGTGTTTTGAACAGCTCGGTAACTTTATTCGGGATTGATGTTTATAAACAGCATATCAATAAGGAAGCTGATGAAAAAACGGTTGTAAAATACGGCAAAACGTTTGGAATCGTCTTAGCCATTGCCGCGATGTTCATTGCACCTCTTATTGCGAATGCTGGAAGCTTGTTTGATTATCTTCAAGAAATTAATGGTATTTATAGTATCCCTATATTAACCATTATTGTCGTTGGTTATACAACTAAACGTGTTCCGGCTATCGCAGCTAAAATTGGATTGGTATCCGGATGTATTTTGTATTGCATCAGCCAATTTATACTTAAAGACTATTTTATTAATAAAGCACTCGAAAAAGCAGCAGCATCAGGAATTACGGATGAGGCCGATTTAGCACTGGTAACAGCACAAGCCTATCCTCACTTTCTAGATATCATGGCCATTCTATTCGTATTGAACATCGTGATCATGTTAATTATCGGAAAATTAAGACCTAGAGAAGTGCCGTTCGTCCAGGAATACACAAAACAAGTGGACATTACCCCTTGGAAATATGTTAAACAAGCGGGTATTGTGATTTGCTTGATTGTGGTGGGAATTTATATTTATTTTGCATAAGAATGATGAATAAAGAATTAATTAAAGAAGTAACTCGAAGTTTTAAAACGCATTTTGAATCAGAACCCATAATCGTTTTTTCTCCTGGAAGAATCAATCTGATTGGAGAGCATACCGATTATAACGACGGGTTTGTTTTTCCTGCAGCGATCAATAAAGGGATTGCATTAGCCATTCAAAAAAGTGATTCTTCAACTAGTACAGTGGTCGCTTTTAATAAAAATGATACCTATGCGTTTACTTTAGATGCTATAGAGCCTTTGGAAAATGGGGATTGGCGAAACTACATCTTGGGTGTTGTCGCAGAATTACAAGTACTTGGAAAGAGTGTTGGAAATTTCAACGGCGTTTTTGCTGGTAACATTCCCGGTGGTGCTGGTTTGTCGTCATCTGCTGCTTTAGAAAACAGTTTTGTTTATGGATTGAATGCTCTTTTTGAGCTAGGTTTATCTAAACACGAGATGATTTTGGTATCCCAAAAAGCGGAACATAATTTTGCAGGGGTAAAATGTGGGATTATGGATCAATATGCCAGTATGTTCGGGATAAAAAATAGCGCACTGTTATTAGATTGTAGGACAATTACCTCAAAACCTTATAAAATAGATTTTAAAGACTACAAGTTAATGCTCATTAATACCAATGTGAAGCACGATTTGTCTGAAACTGCGTATAATGACCGTCGTGAAGTCTGTGAAAATGTATCTAAATTACTGGGGATAGTTGCCTTAAGAGATGCTTCAAAAGAAGATCTGGAGACCATTAAAAGTGACATATCCGAAGGAGATTATCAAAAAGCATTGTATGTCATTGAAGAAAATGATCGTGTAAGGCAATTTTCAGTAGCGATAGAAAAAAATGATTTAGAAACCTTGGGAGATTTGCTTTTTCAGTCCCACGAAGGTTTGAGTATTAAATATGAAGTAAGCTGTGCAGAATTGAATTTTTTAGTGGATAGAGCACACGAAAGCTCAAGTGTAATTGGAGCACGGATGATGGGCGGCGGCTTTGGTGGCTGTACCATAAACTTGGTGTTAAAAAAGGATGTGAAATCTTTTAAACAAGAAGTATCCAATCGATTTAAAGATGAATTTGGAAGAGCGTGTACCATTTATAAAGTAAAGTTGGCTCAAGGTACGCATATCGTGGATTGAAAATATAAGGAATGGAATTATGAAACTTCGACAAGTTCAATAACCATTGTTTACTCTAATAAGCTCATAACAATTGCAGGTGGAATTAGAATCGTAACATCGAAATATGTTTTTAAATCTTAATAATGTTATGAATACAATGTTTGATCAACATTTCACGAACAATTACGACGATGATTATCAAGGTAGATAAAGTTTTTTAAATCTAAATTTTCGGCAGATCGATGATATATTTAATAAGATCCAGGTCATTGTCAAATGATAAAACAACAACATTATGAACACTAATTTACAAGATTATTCACATAAGCGCTATAATATTCTAACTGGCGAATGGGTGCTTGTGTCACCGCATAGAGCTAAGCGTCCGTGGCAAGGGCAAAATGAAACGATATCCAACGAACAACGGCCTGCACATGATCCCACTTGTTATTTATGTGCCAGCAATACTCGAATTAATGGCGAAGTAAATCCTGATTATAAGGATGTCTTTGTGTTCACAAATGACTTTGCGGCATTGCAAACCACATCACCCATATTTTCGGTAAACGACGGTTTGTTTAAGGCAGAAAGTGAGCAAGGCATTTGCAAGGTCATTTGTTTTAGTCCAGACCACTCAAAAAGTTTGGCGGATATGACGGTGGAAGATATCCAGAAGGTTGTTGAGGCTTGGCAAAGTGAATACACTTTATTAGGTTCCAATGAGATGATCAACTATGTTCAGATTTTTGAAAATAAAGGTGCAGTTATGGGCTGTAGCAATCCGCATCCACATGGTCAAATTTGGAGTCAATCGACTTTACCCAATGAAGTCGAAAAAAAGGATCAACACCAAAAAGCCTATTACGATGCGAATAAAAGAAGTCTTCTTGGAGATTATCTTAAACAGGAACTCGAAGCCAATGAGCGCATTATTTTTCAAAACGCCAACTTTGTTGTTTTGGCGCCATTTTGGGCAATATGGCCTTTTGAAACGATGATTGTTCCTAAAAAAGCTTACTCAAATATTACAGAACTAAAAGAGGAAGAGAGTTTGGCTTTTGCAGAGGCTATTTCTAAAATCACGAAAGCTTACGATGCCTTGTTTGAGACGTCATTTCCATACTCCAGTGGCATTCATCAAGCACCTACAAATGGAGAAGACAATGATCATTGGCATTGGCACATGAGTTTTTATCCGCCATTATTAAGAAGCGCCATTGTAAAGAAATTTATGGTGGGTTATGAGATGTTCGGGTCTCCGCAACGCGATATCACGGCCGAACAAGCGGTAGATAGGCTCAAGGCTCTAATAAAATAAGTATAATATTTTGAAATAATAACGGCTTCAACATGATGGTTTAAGCCTCATACAATGTATTCTTTCTTTAAAGAATAGTTACGTATTGAAATGCCGGCGGATTTAGATTAAGATGCCATTAGTATTTGAGTCCCTTTACCAAATCTGCAAATCCGGCTGCCGGCTTCCAATCGGATTTTGGTTCAAAATAGTGCCAGAGATACGCTGAAATTCTTCTCTGCAGTTCCCAAGCCTTATTATCAAATTCCCAGGATTCATCTTTGTTGTTTTTAGTGGCAATATAAAATACATAATCGCCACTTGGGGCATTAACCATGACCAATTCTGATCGAGATTTATCGACCATGCCTTGTTTGGCTGCGGTTTGGATGTAGGGTGGAATTTGGGATAGAGAATAATCTGTGTAGAAAGAATTAGCCATAATGCGGTACATTTCATCACTCGCTGAGGCATCGACTAAGGTTCTTTGTCTCATTTTTACAAGCAAAGAAGCCATTTCACGAGGTGTGGTTTGGCCCCAGCCATAGGTTTCCCAATACTTGGTTCGGCCTTCTGTCCTGCTATTAACCCGAGTATGGATTAAGCCCAGATCAGCCATAGTTTTATTGATGGCCACCCCACCGCCCACCAGTTCTTGGCACCACAAGGAAGTAGTATTATCACTCAAAGTTATCATTAATGAGGCCAAAGTGCGCAGATCCGTGACGGTGCTATCTTTGTAAAATTGCATGACGCCCGATCCACCATAAATTCTTTTCACATTATAAACCATGGTGTCGTTTAGGTGTAGTTTCCCAGATTTGATCTGATTGAACACTTCAATTAAAATAGGAACTTTTACGACACTTGCTGTGGGGAAAATAGTATCTGGATTAATGCCAGCTTCCATTTCGGTTTTGAGATTATAAACGTAAATGCCCACATCACCTTCGAAATTTTTCACCAACTCGGCAAGTCCTTTTTCTAATTTTCGGTCGGTTTGTTGTGGCATCACTATAAATGTACCGGAAAAGAAAAGAGCCAGAGCGCACAAGATTGTTTTCATAAAAACCTTTAGTTAGTTAGAATAGGGTATAATTTACAAAATAATAACGCCGCTAGTCTCTGAGCTTCTGAAAATTTTATCGTCCGGCTATAGCTGTTTGAGCATCTCTGCTGAAATCTCATACTCTTTTGTAATTGGAAGTTCTACATGCTAAATCGGGCGTACTCTTTAATTTGGAATAAGTCAAAAGATTCTTCTGATATTAGTTATTTCTGTTTTCTTCCAGATTTTATAACTGCTAATATTTTCAACTTCTTTCTCCAATTATGGTAAATGCGAATTGAATTAAATCAATAATGTGTTTTATATACAAGCCTTGCTCACAAGGGTAAATCAATGGATTCTCAAATAAGGTTGAGGAATTTGAAGCTAATAGGCAAATAAATTAAATTAGGAATATTTGAAAGCAGAAAGCACTTGTGTTCTACTTTTTCTATCTACCATAATATAAACAATGTTGGTCATAAAATGACTAATTAAAACGGCAATCGCTGCACCCGTAGTGTGCCAAATCGGAATTAATAAGTAGCATAAAATAACGTTTGAAACACATCCAAGAATAAACCGATAGACGTTTTTTTGTAAATCGTTAGTATTGATGAGGTGTTTTTCATAAATCATGCCTATGAACACAAAAAGTGGGGCCCAACAAAAAATCAACAAGGGAGTTTTTGCTTCGGCATAAGATATCTCAAAGTAAGTATCGAGAATAAAATCTCCGAAGAATGTGTAAAAGACACCAATAAATATTCCCAAAATAACCGTGATTTTAGCAAGCGTTTTGATCTTCTTTTGATAGAGGAGGTTGTTTTCTCGGAAAGATTCAGCTAAAGATGGATACAAGGCATTAATGATGGCAAATCCGATATTCCAGCTCAATCCGAAAACTAAAAACTGTACTGGGGCAAAAATTCCATTAGCGTGATCTCCATGATAATATTTTAGGAATAATTCATCAATGGTAATGTAAAACATGATTAAGCTATTCGAAATTATCAAAGGAAAAGACATCTTCAATAATGATTTCCCCAATGTCCAAGAAAACTGCCATTGTCTAAGTCCAATCAAGTTTTTATGCTTTAAAATGATGGTGTAAATTAATCCTTGAATAAAAAAATCAAGCACAATGAGTTTGGCGAAATAATAAACATCAAATTGGTTTTTAACACCATAGTATTGAAGTGATACGATAATAACTAAGCTAGAAACTTTACTGATGAAGATGATTTTTGTCCATTTTTTTGCTAGTAAATAATATTCAAAAACATCGGTCAATTTGAACAAATAACTGCAACCAATAATCAGATATAAACCTGATAGCGGGCTGTTTTTCGTAAAACTAAAATAGAGGATAATGCCTGCGAAGATAACGACCCAACTGAATAATCTCAGATAAAATGCCGTGGCCAAGATGAGCTGAGCACGTTTTGGGTGAAAAATTATTTCCCTGATACAAATAGCAGATAAACCCAAGAAGAATAAGGGCGTAAGCATCCCTAAAAGAGATTCTGCAAATTTAAGTTTTCCTATATCTGCGGTGCCTAGAGCGCTAAAAATTTGAGGCACAATAAAGACACCCGTAAAAAATTGAATGATTTTTTCGAGCGTAAACCATTTGCTCGCAATAAAATCTTTTTTACTAAAAACTGAGGTCATGAACGGTATTTGGGTAGCCAAATATATTAAAACCAATTCCTTTTAACTGTTTGAAAGTTAATTATTACATTCGTTTTCCAAACAGTCCTATGACCCCAGAATTTCTTCGCCGCTACTACATTTTACGCGTAATTTCGAATCCAAAAGTTTATGGGATTGAAAAAAATGGCTTTGTGCCACTTAATGATTTGCAAAATGCATTGGATCAGTTACGTGTTGATAATATTGATGATCCACTTTACGACAAATTAAACCAATATTGCCGTAAAACCGTTAAGCGCGATTTGGATAAAATAAAGTCTTATTACCAAACGGTCATTTTACACAAACGTAATTACGGGTATTATATAGAAGGCTACGAAGTGAGCGAAGCCTTAAATGAGGTTTATGAAAAAACTGAAATCTATCTGCTGCACCATCACGCTCATACTTGGAAAGCACATGTCACAACCTCGCAAACATCCTTATGTTCACAGGTGGATTTGGTGCCCCTCATTCATGCTATAGACCAGCAGTTTTTAATAGAGTTAGAATATCAAGGTTGGTACGATGATAATAGCTTTCAAACTATTTCTGGTTTCTTCCAGCCGTTGCACCTCAAAGAAATCAAGAAATCGTGGTATTTAATGGCGCATAACAAACAATATGGTATTTACGCTTTTTGTCTGGACGACCGGATAAAAGACTTTAAAATTTGCAAACAGAAAGTTAAGGAGCCCATTACTTTTAGTCCCACAGCATATTTTAAAAATTCGATTGGTATTCTAAAAACCGGCATGCCACCCGAATGGATTCATATCCAAGTGGCCAATCATCATTTTAAGTATTTGATCAATAATCCCTTACATTATTCTCAAGAGATTGTAGCGCATCCAGAAGAAGTGGACACGCCTGAATTAAACTATAGCAATCCAGATATTTGGGGCGAAATTAAAGTCTGTATCGAACCTAATTACGAATTTTTAATGGAGATTCTGAAATACAATCTTTGGGTTAGAGTGGTCAGTCCATTGCACGTTAGAGCTTATGTAAAAGAGCACTTGGAATTGGTCACGGACTATTATATGTAAGTGTTTCATGGTTTTGATACCGTCGGTATTTAGAATAGAAGACATTTGTCCGATTTTAAATTTTGTTGTGCTTTAAGAGTTTTCCGTGAATAGAGACATCATAATCTTTTTTTTCTCTATCATTTTTCCTTCTAATTTTTAAACTCTTTTTTAGCTTACTATAAGTTAACAAATTCCACCTTTCCTTAAATTCCCGATATATGGGAAAGGCATCTTCTATTATTTCAGTATAAGTATTATTACAGTATAAGAGTTACGTTTTCAAACGGACACATTTTGTCCAATAGGAAGATACCTTTGACTCTATTACAAATAAACTTAACTTAATACGAAGCTTATGTCAACCTACAAATGTCTAAAGTGTGGCATCATTAAAGACGACACCGTAAATTCTCAGTTAAATACTAGCATAACCTGCACTACTTCAGAGAGTAATTCTGAGGTGTTATTCCATAGTTGGGAGAAAACTTCGGAGGAGGATTTGGCGGGGAATTAATTTATTCTTAATCTGACATGTTTTGTCTTATTATTATTATTATTTAGGCCTAGAATTTAAATTAAAATTAAAATACAGATGAATACTACTTTACAAATTGATGAAAGAAAAAGAGCTAGAGATGAAGCTATACAAGACATGAAAATGTATTTAGCTAATGACTGGCAATTGAAAGAAGAAACACCAGAATATTTTTTATTGACAAGAAATGAATCTTCTACCATAGGTCATATTCTTATTGCATTTTTCACTATTTGGTGGACATTTGGAATAGCTAATTTAATATATTATTTTGCTAAAAAGAAAAATAAAAAAATCATAAAATAAATACACGGAGGTTGAACAAAGTAAGCAACGCACAAAATTTAAATTTATAGAGAGAATATCGCAAGATGTTTTTAAATATATTTTTAAATTGGTTGAAAAACTTTATGGGTTTAAGCTTAAAAAAGATGTATGGAATAGAGATTTCGACCTAAAAAGGGACTTAAGCTTATTTCTTTTTTCCTTAAATAAAAAA
The DNA here is from genome assembly GCA_038243395.1 of Flavobacteriales bacterium. Lineage (GTDB taxonomy): Bacteria > Bacteroidota > Bacteroidia > Flavobacteriales > Flavobacteriaceae > Gelidibacter. The sequence continues at coordinate 9,784 of JBBSRC010000058.1, forward strand.
CATAAATTTTTAGTGAACCTCGGTTTTAAAATATATAACGTAAAAACCAAAGGGCTATAAATTAGAAATAGAAAACACCGATGAGTTTTCTTTCTTAACCAATCTCTTCAAACGGATTGCTTTATCCAATTTGCTAAACAAAAGCATCACTTTGGAGAAAGAAACACATAAATATTTATCGTTGGAGGAAACCAGTCTGGTTAAGAATTTTCAATATTTCGATATTATTTTAGAAGCTATTAAAAATAGAAAAGAAATTAGTTTTCAGCACACCAGCTTTTTTCATACCGATAGAAAAGAGCCCAAAATCCATACTATAAAACCGCATTTACTTAAAGAATCAAAACAGATGGTATGTTGTAGGAGAAAGCAATGTGGGTTTTCGGGCGTTCGGTCCTGATAGACTCGCAGAATTATAGGTTTTGGATAACAAACCTTTTAAAAACAAAACCGAAGAAGATAACGATAACTATCCCAGACTGTTGGCTTGAATTTCAGTGATCATAAACCTACTCAGATGGTATTTCGTTTTCATGCCAGCCAAAAACCTTATTTAGAATCTTTGAAACTACATCGCTCACAAGAAAAAGTAGGAGATGTTTTGGACGGTTTTTATACCATTAAATTATTTGTGAGTTATAATTTTGAACTTAAGTAGCAGTTATTGAAATCTGGAAGCTTGGTTTAGAAACAATAAAAAAAGGCTCCAACATTTCTGTTGGAGCCTTTGCAGTACTCAAGGCGGGAATCGAAACTGTCCATTTCTTTAAATTCAATTAATGTCTTTAAACATCTTGAAACCTCTGTTTCCATTGGTTTTTTGTAAAATACAGAAAATGACATAATCTAAAGAAATTGAACGAAATTGAATATTCGGGATGTTTACCGTACAGATACCGTACAGATTTTATATATTTGAACTGTTCAATTAAAAATTATGGCAACAGTTAACTATTACTACCGTTCGGTAAAGGATAAAGCACCTCTTACATTACGTTTTCTTTACAGAGATGAAGATAAAACGGATATTGTTTTAAACTCTAAAATCAAATTAGAGGTTACCAGTGACTATTGGAAAAACAAAGACAATAGAAAAGCAGATGGAACTATCAAAAATCAAAAGATTGAGATTGACAAAGAACTCAATAAAATTGAAGCATATTTATTGGATGCTTTTAATAATGATTTTGAAATTTTGGCAATAGATGGCGAATGGTTAAAAAGAACTCTTGATAGATATTACAATCCTAAACAATTAGACCCCAAAGCCTATAATCTTAAATACTGGATTGATTACATAATTGATAATGCTCACAATGTAGAGAATGCAAAAGGAACGGTTGGTTTATCTCCCAATACGATTAAAGGTTATAAAGATTTAAAAAACGTAATCAACAGATATCAAGATTTAGAAACCACTAAAATAATTAGTTTAGATGCTGATTGGTTTAATGATTTTTTTGAATGGTTAAAAACTGATCAGAAGTATGCCTTTAATACCGCAGTTAAAAAAATATCAATTCTTAAAACCGTTATTAACAAATCGAGTAGTAAGATTGAGATAGCCAACGACCTGCATACATCACAAATAAAGAGCGTTAATACTTATGAAGAGGACACCGATGTAATAACGTTATCGTTTGAAGATTTACAAAAGATACAAGATTGTAAACTTGAGAGCGAAGCACTTATAAACGCACGTAAATGGTTACTGCTGGCGTGTTATACTGGCCAACGTGGCGAAGATTTGACCAATCGAGTAATTCAAGAAAATTTTAAGCCTCATGGTGAAGGATATAAGATTGAGATCAAGCAAAACAAAGTATCTAAGAAAGTGGTTATTCCAGTTCTGCCTGTTACCAAAGAAATCTACGAAAATGGATTACCATACAAATTAAGTACGCAAAAACTAAATGTACACTTCAAAGAGGTTTGCAGACTTGCGGGAATAGATGAACCGATTTTAGGTAAGATTATAAATAAAAAGACCAACAGAAACGAAAAGAAGGTAAGACCAAAATATAAGTATATTTCTACTCATACAGGCAGACGTTCCTTTGCATCAAATCACTTTGACAAAATGCCACACCAAAGCATCATGAAGGTTACTGGCCACACTAAATACAGTACATTCTTAAAGTACGTTCAAAAGGATAGCGAAGAACATTTAGATACCTTCAACGAGTATTACAAACTATTGGAAGAAAAGAAAAAGGCTAAGGATAAGCCGACTTTAACCGTTATCAAAAACGTATCAAATCAAAATTAGTAACGAACTTACCATATACGGGTAACTTAAAAATATAACTAACTGATAACAACAAGACTAACCCTAAAAACACAAATTAAAAAAATAGTTTTGTATCACGTTCAATGATTTTAAATAAATGGCAAATTTAGATACCTTTAATATTCATGATTTTTCTGTCGAATACACTGACCGGGAATGTTTTGCACTGATTAGACATTTCGTTAGAAGTGAAGAATATGTTACTTCTCAAAAAACACTTTTTATTAGTGACATAATACAGCACATCACGAATGATACGTTATTAAATTCTACAATTGAATTATTAAAAATCGGCACATGGTTCGAATCAGAGGCATCTATTCAGTCCCTCTTGAATTTTATTAAAGAAAATTACAGCGCAAATGATAGAACAAGGTTAACTGCAATTACATACTCTGCTTTACTTACATACGAAGTTTATATGAAGTATTGGGCTGAATTATCCAACTCTGATAAACCCAAATTAATAATTAACATCAAAGACCGAAACATTGAGCATAATGTTTCCACTATCGGAAAAGACATTCGAATATCAGGAACACAAAATTTTATTGGCAGGATTATTTCGCCATTATCTCCAAGTGAGCAAAAAGCAGAATATTGCAAGTTGATTAATGCAATGGCAGATATGGATTTTGACCACCAGACTAGAAATTTCAAACGTGACATAAAATATTTGACTAGAAGGAAAGAAAATATTGTTGATCAAGAACTAAATGAGAAACCTAGCAACCCACATAATCGAATATTTAGCAGTGATTTCGCGTATATTTTTTTTCAACGATTAAAGGACACCGTAAAGAATCCATTGGCCGACTATAGTTTCATATATTGCAAAATGCTTGAAGATGGGCTTATATTTAATAGGGTGGGAGATAGCGAATTCCGTGAATGGTTGAGTTCAAATTATGAAGTTGAAATTGATAAAACTAAACAACTGTATCTCTGTACTACTGATTTAAAAGAGCAACTATATTCAACTATAAAGGAGGGAATTTAGTAACGGTAAATCGACCGTACCCGGAATACTACAATTTCGTACCCACTTAGGTTTACTCACTTATAGAAGTTTGTATCAAATTAATTATAACAAATTAAAAGATGCAGACTATTCAAATTTCATTACCTGAGAATGTTATTAAAGACCTTGAAGGAATTAAGCACCAATTAGCAGATTTAAAAAAGAACTTCCAACCCAAAGAGCCTACGGAATTTTTGACACGTCAAGATGTTGCCAAAATGCTTTCAGTTGATTTGTCAACAGTTCACAACTGGACAAAGAAAGGAATCTTAACCGCAAACCAGATCGGAGGTCGTGTCTACTATATTCGTAAACAAGTCGAAAATTCATTAATCAAATTAAACAAATAATTAGGTTATGAATACGGCAACTAAACCAATCGTTTTAATATACGATGCAACGAACTTAGGTAAGTTTAAAAGCACTACCCATTACGAACTAAAAGAAGTCATTAACGGCACTCTTAACGATACCGATTTAACGGAATTACTAAATCTTAGTGTTGATCGTGAATGTGCAAAATCTTCGCCTATCTATTGGCTACAAGTCCGCCAGAATAACAAATGGCAGAAACCCCGCTTAACAGGTTTGTTCAAAACAGAAACACAAAATATTTACAAAGGCGACACGCAAAAAGGCAGGAACAAATTAGTGTTTGTATTTTCTGATATAATGCAGACTTTAACGGTTTACTACTTCAAGAACTCAAACTATCCACACTTCTACAAAGATGATTTGAGCCGTTTTAAGCAAGTTCTACACAATATCAATCTATAACTATAAGACAAGAAAAAAGGCGGACTATAAAGACCGCCTTTAATTGTTCAATGTTTAGGAATACGGCAACGTAAACCTATGATAAATATATGCATTTATTTGTGGTTGACTATACAAAATCAGATCTGATCAATACCGACTTCGAACATATCGAAACGCATCCGCTATTGTATTTTGTGACAAGAAATGTTACAGAGGATGGTCAACTGATACCAATGGTAAAGAATGGCAAGAACATAACGGATGATAAAGGTAATATTAAGTATCAAGCCGTATTTAAGCAAGCGTTTTACAATGGTTTAGAGTTTAGAATATACGAACCAACAAATATCAATATAGACCGACGCATAACGATACAGGGTAGTTTACATAAGTATTGGAACAATGGCGCACATAATTTCAATGATTTTGGAATTGAGCAATTGAATGAAGTTCTAGCAGACTTAAAATCAAAGTTCAATATACTTCCAGAAAACTGCGTTTTAAAAGCCTTAGAAATAGGCGTCAACATAGAGCCTCCTTATAACACAAAGACTATATTAAACCAATGCTTACTTCATAAAACAAGTAGGTTAGAATCGATCTTTACCAAAGATGAGGGTAACTATATTCAAAGCAAGTACCAACGACATATAATCAAGATTTATGACAAGCGCACCCACTATAAAAACAAAGGTTTTACTATTAAAAATGAGATACTACGATTTGAAATAAAATATACTAAGATGAAGTTTCTTAATGAAAAGGGAATTTTTAGCCTCATGGATCTTTTAAATTATGGTTTGCACCACTTCCAAACGGATCTACTCAAAGAATGGGATAACGTTCTAATTTGTGATAATTCCATAATCAGCAAAACGAAATACAAAGACCAATACAACAATGCTAATTATTGGTTCGGTCTTAAATACGATAATTTCAAATATCACAGAAGCAACCTAAAAAAATTGATGGTTAGACACCCAGACAATATCAAAAATAAGATTGCAGAATCGATTAAAAATAAGTGTTTAAATTTAACACCATTACTACCTGAATTAACCCTTTATATATAGGGTTAAAAACGGTAGTTTGCACTTCGTCAAATACGGATCAAAATAGGCGTTTCTGTAAGGTCAATAAATTAAAATATTTCAATGCAAAAACATAATAATATTTAATTGTCACATATTTGTTTGAGTAACTACCGTAAAATCGATAAGAATATTTTTAACGAGATTAAAAATAAATACCTATCAAAATTTTGGCTTGATGCAAACCACGAAACCCAAATTAAAGAGATAGCACGTAACATTAGGTGTAAAAGTTCCAACAGAATGAAAAGCAGAAAACGAAAGTACAATCCTTTGCAGATGGAACTCTTTATTAGTCTACATCAATCTATTGCTTAATGGAAAAACTTAATGGCTATGATCCTGTCACACAAAAAGAAGTCAAACATAAAAGCCAAAAATTTCATTAACAGAAACAGAACTTACACCCCATGCCCTAAATATTTCAAGTTTTCCTTTTTGGACTACCTTCGAATATAAAGTGTATCACTCTACATACGGCGTCATACAGTTGATTTCATACAATCACTATGTTCACAAATTTACGATATGTTTGTTCTGAATGGATTAGATTAATTGGACAAAATTCAAAACCGTCTCTTAAATAAATAGGAAGAAATAAAATTTGAATTTATAAACTGCCGTTCCAAATGATCTACATAATATGATTGTTTATTTTGATTCCTATTAAGCAAAGTTTGGAATTATATACCAATTATTGATAGAAAATAATACAAGAAAAAAACCACAATAATAATTTTTGCGAGCAATCTAATCTATAATAGAAAAGATTGGTTAAGTGCTCAATTTATGGAATAGAATAAGCAAATTAACCTTAATCCGAATTTCTCTATAAATAAAGAGAAATTATGGATTTTTCATATGTGTTACAATACACATATGGATGATCTCGCTAGGATACCTGGCTTACTTTCATCATCCTTTTCAAACCCTATAATAATTGAGTGAGCGATATTTGTCTTTTCTTTTCCATCTTGAATAAAACTAATAGGATTATAAATTATCTTCAAATCGGTTGATTTAACGGTTTTTCCTAAAATTGAGAAAAGGGTGAATCTCACTACATCACCACAAGAATCTTGCGGAGTTGACAGGCTGCTCAAGTCAACAGAAAGTTGACCATCATCCTTCGGTCGTGGTGAAAATGCCCTAGAGGTTGGTCTACCGGTTTTATCTAGATATTTTTTATCGCTTCTATATATTCTTCGATAAAAAACTGCATTAACATCATCTATTTCATCACCATCTCTCAAAACTTTTCGCCCATTTATGTAATTCAGAAATATCTTCCATAGTGAAATCACCTTGACTTTTAAATTCATTATTTTCGAATTTAACAAATTTCAATTTATTAGGATAAATTAACAATTCCAACTCTTTAGAATTTTCTTTAATTAATAATAAAATTTCTTCATTTGGACCGGGTCCTGCGAAATAAACATTTCTGTTTAAAAAATCAAATCTTTTTACAATATCAATTGATCTTCGTATAGAAATTGGAGAAATCTTCTTTGCGTTATCCTCATCCCAATTTTCATTTAAAAATTGAAATGACTTAATGTTATTTATTATTTCCTCATTCTCTCTTGAAATTGCATTGACAGAAACCACAGATATTGCAGAATCAAATCGCTCAGACACATCTATTTTGAATGGAGAAAATAAAATTGAGTGCAACTTAGCAACGGTTGAAGTATCTTCCATTATATCTGAGTCTGTTATTCGAAAACTTGCTAAATTATTTAAAACTGTCATAAAATTCTTTAGTTATAGTTTGTTTAAATAGATTACTTAATACTGAATGTGCTTGTATTATCCAGTTCTCAATAGACAAATCCTCATTTGACCAATCAATCATCGCTTGATATTGCCAAATTATTGAAGGTAAATTCTTTTTACTAAACCCACTGCTAATTGCAAAATTAATATTCCCTAAATTACTGATGTTGAAACTTTGCTGAATATTTATGTTAGTTAGTTTAGAATCGGGTATTTCAAAATTATTAGTTAGATTTAATTGGAAATTTTTATTAATAAAATCTAATTGCTTTGATACATCGTTAGTTTCAAATTCAATTGCGTCAATATATTTTAAAGATAATCTTTTAATTTTTGCTGAATGATTATAAGACTCCAATAAAAATTGAATACAATTATTAACTAATGGAAGAAACTGATCCCATTCATAATTCACTTCGGTATCATTTACAGTCATTAATCCTGGACCAAATTGAACAACCGGCCAAACATTTTTATCTTTCCAAAACTGATGACTAATTGATGGATAAACTGTTATTGGAGATTGTTTCTGTTTTGAGATGTAAATTGGAAATTGATCTTTAATCTTATTAAAGAATAAACCTTGTGCAAATTGATAGTCATCATTAGAAGGCATTCCATTAGAATCGAGTTGCTCTTCTAAAAAAAGTTCGAATATGACTTCTTGTAAAGGAGATTTTGATAGTTTCATTATGTGATTAGTTTCAGCCAAACAATAATCTATTTGATCAAATTCAGATAAAGATAAAAATATTTACGAAAAAAGGTCTTAATTTATTATTAATATAACTCAAGTGCACTTGAAGGCTTATTTTATTTTTTTTAAACAGTGATTAAATGTTGAATAGAATTTGAAAATAAAACATCACTTATTTTATAGGTTGTCGAAATGCTCCAATTGGAATTTTAATCTCTAATGATTAAAATTGTTATATGAATACATTCCAATGCATATGCAAATAAGAGCAAATTTAAAAATGGGGGACAAACATTAACTATACAAAACAAAAAGATAGAAATATAAATCCACAACTTGTAGACTTTGTTTGCTCTTCTTAAAAAGCAATTATTTAACCTTCTGAAAAGTAAATAATTCCTATCTGACTGTCACACTTTTATTTACCTTAAGTCATTGAATGCTAGTCATCTTTAAAATATTGATAGTCCATGCAAATATAAAGTAAAATAGCGATTTTGAATAAGTCTATTTTACGTGGGTTCTAAATTTTTTCTCTTATTTGATAATATTTATTAGGTGAATAAAAGTGCACAAAGTGTAAAAGCCTACACCCTTATTCTAAAGAGGATAATTGTTTTATCATTTATACTTCTATTGCTCAAAATATCTTTCAATTACACCAAAACCCTCATCGTAGTTAACATTCAGCGTGTTTTTTAATAAAATCAACAATATTATCTCAAATTACAGATTGGTCTTTAGTTTTAAAACTTTTTATGCTTGACCAAATTGGATATCATCATCTCGAGAGTGAAGATAAATCAAAAAAAATCACATACCTACTCAATTTCAATCTTATCTATGTCTTTCATTAACCTATCGGTTTCCATAAGTGCCACTATAATTTTTTGATAATGTAACACATCTTCATGTTCTAAAGTTCTTTCTTTACGGTCTTTAAGCCATTTTTGCGCTGGCTGGTAACCTCCAATATAAAACTCCCATGCAACTAAAGGAATATTGTCGAAATATTGTTCTCGATTTATCCATATTCTACCAAGCCTGTTTTCTTTATCAAACAACTCCCAGTCTTTCTTGTTGATTTTAGTAGTTATTTTGTTGTCTCCGCTTTTAGGATAACTTGTAATGTAGTCTTCCACTCTTGGAGATTCTAATAAATGTATTTGGCGTATTTCTCCACCCAATTTTACCAATAGCCAAAAGGTGGCTACATCTTTTGGATAAGGCACTCGAGGGAAATCTATTTTTAGAAATTCTTTGTATTTGTCTCGGTAAGTTGGTGAGTGTAAAATGGCATAGATGTAGTCTAATATGTCAATTGGAGCAAAGGTGTTTTCTGTTGACTCTTTTTCATTTGTAAATGTTAAATCTAAATTTAGAGCGATTTCATTTACAATTTCTTGATTCAGATTTGGTTGTCTCTCCGATAGAATTTCAGTAATTTGTAGGTGTTTAAAATCGGGATATAGATAGAGTGGGAAAACATTCCCTGCCCCAAATTGACCCGCTGAATCTGTGTAGTTTTTATCGCAGATATTTTTTGAAATAAAAACATGTTTAAATCCTTTTATGGCTTGTTTTGGAGCAATTAATGCTAAATTATCGCGCAACATATGTTTCATAATATCATATCTAGGATAACTATGAAAACCTTTTGAATTACCAGTATAATAAGTCCATCTTTCATCAAATGGTCTGTGACTGGAAATTGTAAATTGTCCTTTATCAGGATAGTTATTGACAATATCCGTCTTAGCAAGGGACACTTTCCAGTCTCTTGCATCATTTCCAAGTTTAAAATGGGCTCTACTTTCGTCTTCACTTAAACTGATAAAATGTTGAATAATTTTACGGACTTCATCTTTTGAAAAATGCAGAGTAAATGCATCGCGGGCTGTTACAATTCCAACATTATTTTGTTGAAATAACTCATTAATAGAGATTCCTTTGATATACTGCTCCTCTCCTCGAAAATCCTTATCGACAAAATAATAGTTTGGTTCTGAACTTTTTAATTTTTTCCAGTTCAATAAATTAAGTTGACTATCGTTCAGGTATGAATATTTAAAATTTCTTTTTCCATAAACGTCAGAGTAGAATACTTGACCAAGTTCATTCTTCTTCTTTAATCCGGTTTTTACAAATATATTTATTGAAACACCTTGCATTATATCAAATACATTTTGGTCTACTGAACCGTCAGGACAAACTTCCTTTTTCTTAGCATTTCCATGTAAATTCAGAACGTAGATTTTATCAAAACTCTCTAACAAATTCTTACGCATTTGACGAAATACAATACCATCTATAAAACTATTATTGGAAATGTATGCCAATATTCCAAATCCATTTTTATCAATATAATGCTGACCGTAGCGGATAAACTTTACATAATCATCAGATAATGAATTGTAACTAGTTTCGTTCAAGTTTTTCTTATAATCCGCAATTAAATTTTCAATCCAAGAATTTTTATTTGTACTACTAACCGCATAAGGAGGGTTCCCAATTACGCACATCACAGGTGTGTCTCGTTTTATGTGATTTGCCTCATTGGCTTCACTACTCAACCAATTAGCAAATAAAGTGCCTGTATCTGGATGATATTCTTCTAAACTATTGGTTAAATAAACCCTTGTACGTTGGTTAGTGATTGCCTTAAATCCAGTTTCTTTCAGTAATAAATCCAATTGTAAATGAGCCATTGCATAACTCGCCATTAATAATTAAAAACCATTCAAACGTGGTAGTAAATCGTTTTCAACATAACTACTCCAAATCCCTTCCTGACCTTTAAATTTTTTGTTTACATGTTTTATAACTTCCGCCAAAAATGTGCCTGTTCCCGTTGCAGGGTCAAGAATCTGTACTTTATGCACTTCTTGTTCAGTTTGCTTATAACCTGTTGAAGAACGTTTATCTGGCGTTTGGGTATTAATTGTTATTTTCGTCTTTGAAGTGTCTGCTAATCCTTGTGGTAAATTAAATTCTGTTTTTAAGATATCATCAACTGCCCGAACAATAAAATTTACAACGGGTGCAGGAGTGTACCAAACCCCTCTTGCTTTTCTAAGTTTAGGGTCGTATTCTGCCAAGAAGGTTTCATAAAAATGGATAATAGGGTCTTCCATTTTTGTAGTCTTTCCATAGTTTTTTAAAATTTCCTCAACGTTACATGCTAAGAATATTTCTGTTAGGTTATCAACTATCCATTTTATACGATCGTCAATATCTGGTCCTGCTATGTAACCAAAAAGTCTTCTTAAAAATGGATTTGATTTAGGAATCAACTCTGCTGCTTCTTGCCTACTAAAAGTATCTAAAGATGGATCATGCAAACGTGCTGCAAACATTCCATAAGCAATAGTTTGTGCATAAACATCTGCAAATCCTTTAGGAGTTATATCGTGAATTAGAATGTCTTTGAAAGCATACATTTGCTCTTTAAGCGTACTGTCTTCATGATTGTTTTCATCACTCGTCAACGCCTTACCTATTACATCGGAAAGAAGACGGGCTTTTCCTGCCATCATCTCCGCTAATTTTTTTGAACTTTTAATTGTTTGCCCAACGTGAACACAAAAAGCCTTTATTAGATTTTCAAATTTTTGAAAATTTTCAGGTTTGGCAATTATTGCTTTGTCCGTTAGTTCAGCAATTGAAACCTTAGCAGTAAGTTCCCCATCAATGTAAAAATGAAAATCAATATAATCAGTAAAGATGAGGTTATTCAGTGATGCCTTATAACGATCAAATTGCTCCTTATTTCCTGTTTTCTTTTTTCCTTCAAGATCTTTGTCGCCTATGTCCTTGGCTTCAATAAATCCTACAGGAATATTCTTTTTTGTCAGAATGTAATCAGGCGCACCACAGGACTGTCTTTTAGGCTCATTGGTTGCTCTTACTTCTGGCACTAAAATTTCAATTAATTGTTGCAAGTCTCCTCGGTAGGTATGTTCGGTCGCATTTCCTAATTTAAAGCGTTGGTTTAAATTATCTAAATAATCTTGTATAGTCATACTAAAATGGTTGTAAGTAATAATTAGGAAGGATAAGAATTAGTAATTCTTAAAAATACAAGATTAGTTCAAAGTTTCAATAATTGAAACTGAAATTATAAACAGAATATAAATTGTGGGTTAAGAATAAAGAATTTTATGATGTTAGGATGGCTTCATTTATCTTACCGTACAGAAACCGTACAGATTCGTAGCGTAAAAAAACCCCAACTATTATAAATCAAATAGTTGAGGTTCTTATCTGTACTCAAGGCGGGAATCGAACCCGCACGTCTCGCGACATTGGATTTTGAATCCAACGTGTCTACCAATTCCACCACTTGAGCGAGTACTCGGTATTAAGACTGCAAAACTATAAAATATTTTTCTACAAACAACCAAAATATCTCTCTTTTATACTTTTTCTGTCCAAATAAATGTTTAAATTTGCAGCCTGTTAAATAAAACGAGTATTAATTCGTTATAAAACAATCTTTTACAAATGCCTAACTTTGTTCCAGAAGCCAAAATATTTGCATGTTCACAGAGCACAGCACTTGCTGAGAAAATAGCAAAGACCTTTGGTACGTCTTTGGGAAATGTCATTACATCAACTTATAGTGATGGTGAGTTTCAACCTTCTTATGAAGAGTCTATTAGAGGGACACGCATTTTCATCATAGGATCAACTAATCCGGGCCCTGAAAATTTAATGGAAATGTTATTGATGATTGACGCTGCAAAGCGAGCATCCGCAAGACACGTTACCGCAGTTTTACCTTACTTTGGTTGGGCCAGACAGGATAGAAAAGATAAACCGAGAGTTCCAATTGCTGCTAAATTAGTAGCGAAAATGTTGGAAGCGGCTGGCGCAACTCGGATCATCACAATGGATTTGCACGCGGATCAAATTCAAGGTTTCTTTGAAAAGCCTGTGGATCATTTATTTGCTTCGACAGTGTTTTTACCTTATTTGAGAAGTTTGAATCTTGACAACTTGACCATTGCTTCTCCTGATATGGGTGGTTCTAAAAGAGCCTATGCCTATTCGAAAGCTATGGAATGTGATGTGGTCATATGTTACAAGCAACGTGAAAAGGCCAATATTATCTCACATATGGAATTGATTGGTGATGTAAGAGGTAAAAACGTGGTATTGGTAGATGACATGGTGGATACCGCCGGAACATTGACCACAGCGGCCGATTTAATGATGGAGCGCGGTGCATTAAGCGTTAGAGCTATTTGTACGCATCCTATTTTATCAGGAAATGCTTATGAGCGTTTGGAGAACTCTAAATTAGAAGAATTGATCGTTACTGATTCTATTCCTTTGAAACAAAAAAGCGATAAGATTAGAGTGATCAGTTGTGCTGAATTATTCGCTGAGGTCATGCATAATGTCCATTACAATAAATCAATCAGTTCTAAATTTCTGATGTAAGCCCATTCCGACCTTCTCGAAGGAAATGAGAGCATGGATAGTAACAATAATAAATAAGAGTAATAATAAATTAATAAATAAATTTTTAAATGAAAACGACTGGGAACAAAACTCTTTGTTTTGTTTTATAGAAGTTTCCATAATACCTTTAAATAACAATTAAATAACAATTATGAAATCAATTACAATCAACGGATCTCCAAGAGAAAGCGTGGGCAAAAAAGCATCAAAAGCCTTACGTAATGCTGGTCAGGTTCCTTGCGTATTATACGGAGGAGACAAACCAGTGCATTTCTCTGCACCTGAATTGGCCTTTTCTAAACTGGTTTATACGCCAAATGCGCATACAGTTGTGATTGGACTAGAAAACGGAACGTCGCTAAATGCCATTATGCAAGACATCCAATTTCACCCAGTAACTGACAGAATCTTACACGTAGACTTCTATCAGTTATTTGATGATAAAGAAATTACTATGGAAATTCCTGTTAAATATATCGGAGCGTCCAGAGGTGTGCTAAACGGTGGTGTTTTACGTAAAAACCAACGTCACCTTAAAGTAAAAGCAATCCCATCAAACTTACCAGATTTTATACAGGTTGATATCACACCTTTAAAAATTGGAAGTAAAATGTACATTACTGAATTACCTAATCCAGATTTCACTTTCTTACACCCAGAAAACACTGTAGTTTGTCAAGTAAGACGTTCTAGAGCAAGTGTTGCTGAGTTTGAAGAAGAGGAAGAAGAAGCAGCTGAAGCAGCAGAAGCGGCAGAAGCAGCTGAAGCAGCAGAAGGTCAAGAATAAATCTTGTTTCGCAACTTATTTAAAAGCATCCTGTTTATTCAGGATGCTTTTTTTGTTAGTGAAACTCTGTTTTGTAAAGTTGCGGAGCAAGTTTACAAAACAGCTAGTTGAACTAATCCCGCTTTTGGGCGGGATCTTGCGTTCAACAACCTTGTTTATGACCATAGTGGGCGAAACATCGGACCTTTGCCATTGAAAACATACAAAACAGCTAGTTGAACTAATCCCGTTTTTGGGCGGGATCTCGTTTTTAACATACGTGTGGTGTCTATTGTGGTCCTAATATCACACCTAACCCGATTATAGGCGGGTACAAAACAGATAATTGAACATATCTCTCTTTTATGAGAATTTAAATTTCCAACATCTTTTGGGATAACGATTTTAATTGACGCAACATACCTGACTGACCCAGATTCGGTTCAAAACAGCCGATTAAATTTGTCTTTTTTGGGTCTCGGCCTTGCTGCTTTTCAGTAATGTTACTGAGATTCAAACAATCCTTCCGCTTAGACCTGTTTTTATCGGAATTTCAATTTTCTACGGTCAAGGTTTGCACTGGGTTTAAATTCCCGTTATTTTTGCCTTTCCTCATCGTTAATCTAAATTACTCTGACATTTTCAGGGAAAAGATTATGTTCACTTTGAGAAATATGCCTAAAATATTGCGTGCATGCTCGGGTTTTTAAAAACTATTTTTCAATCTTCAAAAAATTCAACTCGTGTTGAAGAAAACATTATGAAAAAATATCTCATTGTAGGTTTAGGCAATATTGGTTCTGAATATGCCAATACGCGCCATAATATTGGTTTTAAAATCCTAGATCATTTAGCGAAAAAAGAGGATTTGAGCTTTGAGACTCAGAAATTAGCGGATGTTACCGTTTATAAATTTAAAGGGCGACAGTTTATTTTGATCAAACCAAATACTTATATGAATTTGAGCGGGAAGGCGATCCAATATTGGATGACCAAAGAAAACATTCCTCTCGAAAACTTATTAATTATTACCGATGATCTGAATTTGCCTTTTGGCACCATTCGTTTAAAAACTAAAGGGAGTGATGGTGGACATAATGGATTAAAGGATACACAAGATAAATTGCAAACTACAAATTACAATCGCTTCAGATTTGGTATCAGTGATGCTTTTAATAAAGGCAGACAAGTGGATTATGTTTTGGGAGAATGGACCCCTGAAGAGGATGCCAAATTTGGAGAACGCTTGGATAAATCCATTGAGCTCATAAAATCATTTGGTACCGCAGGGATCAACATTACCATGAATACTTTTAACGGGCAATAAATAAATTTCGACTCAAAAATCTTAATGACGGTATTTAGATAATATTTCAAAAGATTTAAATTACATCGGCAATAAACTTAAATTAGATTTTGCAGCGATCACAAACAAACATCATGAAAATTAAATTAACACTTTTGGTTTTGACCCTTTTTACCTTTTCAATCGCCCAGGCCCAAGAAATTGAAGCACCTAAGTTTGGAAAAGGCATTTTTAACCTCAAGGGAAAAGATAGTACCTGGTCCATGAAAATTGGAATGCAACTGCAATTTCAAGGTTCGTCTCAATGGGAGGAAAAAGATGGTAGCTTTACGGATATAGAAACCAATTTTTTGATAAGAAGGGCACGATTAAAAATGGACGGATTTATCTACTCACCTAAATTAACTTATAAGATGGCTTTAGGTCTTTCTAATAGAGATATGTCTGGAGCTTCTGTCTACACATCCAATGCGCCCCGTTACATTTTGGATGCGGTCGTTAAATGGAATTTTTATGAAAATTTCGAATTATGGTTTGGTCAAACAAAACTTCCAGGAAATAGAGAGCATGTTATTTCATCGACCAATCTTCAGCTTGTAGATCGCTCCCTTCTGGATGGTAATTTTAATATTGATCGCGATGTTGGCATTCAACTACGACATCATTTTAGACTTTCTGAAAATTTTATCGTCAAGGAAGCATTTGCATTATCGCAAGGAGAAGGACGAAATGTTACTTCAGGGAACTTTGGAGGTTTTCAATATACATCGCGTATAGAGGTGCTTCCTTTAGGTGATTTTGTAAAGAATGGAGATTATATAGGAGGCGATATCCATAGAGAAGACACCCCGAAATTGGCATTTGGGGCAAGTTTTGACTTCAATAATAATGCTGTTAAAACTCGCAGCAATCAAGGATCTTACATGGTTAATGATGTTGGGTTTCATCAGACCAATATTTCAACTATGGTTCTGGATGCCATGTTTAAATACCAAGGATTTTCTGTTATGGGTGAATACGCGCATCGAACAGCTTCTGATCCTTTGGCTAAAAACGCCGATGGTTCGCTTACTGGAGATAAGGTTAATATCGGAAACGGTATTAATTTTCAAGCAGGTTATGTATTTGTAAATAATTGGGAGATTTCAGGTAGATATACCAATATCCAATTTGATGAAGGTAGTGCGGTGAGAGATCTTAAAAATCAGTACACTATAGGAATTTCAAAATATATTGTCGGACATAAATTGAAAGTCCAATCAGATGTGAGCTATTTAAATTTAAATACGTCCAATAATCAACTCATGTGGCGATTGCAATTTGCTATTGATTTTTAAAATGTTAACATTGAGGTAACACTGTCTTTAAAAACAGTAGGGATATTTGCAATCTAGTTTAAACTAAATTATGGAAAATTTTTATTTATATATGATCATTGCCTTGGTCATTTTAGCAGTTGCTGATTTGGTGGTTGGTGTTAGCAATGATGCCGTAAATTTTTTGAATTCAGCAATGGGGTCAAAAGCAGTTTCTTTTCGAACGCTTATGATCGTGGCCAGTCTTGGAATTGGTATTGGAGCTATGTTTTCAAGTGGGATGATGGAGATAGCGCGTAGTGGCATCTTTAATCCGGAACAATTTATGTTCAGTGAAATCATGATTATTTTTATGGCCGTGATGCTTACTGATATTTTATTATTGGATTTTTTCAATTCCATGGGATTGCCAACTTCTACAACCGTTTCTATCGTATTTGAATTGTTGGGAGCATCTGTTGCCATGACGTTGATCAAGATCAGCCATAGTGGAGGTGAATATGCGGATGTGATGAATTACATTAACACCTCAAAAGTGTCCGAGATTATCTTTGGAATTTTACTGTCTGTCGTCGTTGCTTTCTCCATTGGGGCCTTTGTACAATGGATTGCCAGATTATTACTGTCCTATGATTTTGAGAGAAAAGCCAATTGGGTTGGTGCCTTATTTGGTGGCTTCGCTCTAACTTCTATAACCTACTTCATTTTCATTAAAGGTATTGGTGGTACTAGCATTGCAAATCAGAGTTTTGAAATCACTGGAGGGGATACTATAAAAAGTTTTTTAGAAAATCAGGTCGTTTATATTGTGGCCATTAGTTTCTTATTTTGGTTTATTTTATCCTACACCTTAATTGCTTTTGTGAAAACCAATATTTATAAAGTGGTCATTTTAGTAGGTACTTTTGCGTTGGCATTAGCTTTTGCAGGAAATGATTTGGTAAACTTTATCGGTCCTTCTATGGCCGCATTTCAGGCCTATTCCGATTTTGTGAATCCAGTTGTGAATACACTTGGACTTTCTGCATCAGAGTTTCCAATGACTAGTTTAGGGGAAAAGGCTTCCACGCCGACAATGTTTTTGCTTGTTGCAGGTTTTATAATGGTGGTAACGCTTTGGTTTTCTTCAAAAGCCAAAAATGTGGTAAAAACATCACTCGATTTGTCAAGCCAGGGAGAAACAAAAGAACGCTTTCAACCCAATTTTTTGTCGAGAACTTTTGTTAGAATGGCTATTACCGCGTCTCAAGTATCCTCCTATATCTTACCAAAATCATGGGAAGCGAGGATCGACAAACAGTTTGAAACACCGGTTATACAATTGCCTAGAGATAAAGTACACGAATTGCCATCATTTGATATGGTAAGAGCTGCAGTCAACTTGATGGTTGCCGCTGTATTAATTGCTATTGCAACATCTTATAAACTGCCGTTGTCCACTACGTATGTGACATTCATGGTGGCCATGGGGTCATCGTTAGCCGATAGGGCTTGGGGAGCGGAAAGTGCTGTTTATAGAGTAGCAGGAGTTATTAATGTGATTGGCGGTTGGTTCTTTACCGCATTCAGCGCGTTTTTTGCCGCGGCATTAGTTGCGTTTTTGCTTAACTTGAACATTCAAGTTATGTTTCCATTGTTATTGGTAATGGCTTTTGGTCTGCTTATTAAAAGTTCAATTGCACACAACAAAAAGGTGAAAGAGACTAAAGCTGAAGACCGTTTAAACAAAACCGAAAGCAGTTCGGTACAAGGCGTAATCCATGAGAGTGCTAGTAATATTGCCAATGTCGTGAAACGGGGCAATAGAATTTACACCAATGCCATTAACGGATTGGCTCTGCAAGATCTGTCGTTATTAAAGAAGAATAAAAAGCAGATTAAGAAACTCTCAGATGAGGTGGATGAATTACGTGACAACATCTTTTACTTTATCAAGAATTTAGATGATTCGAGTGTGGGCGCCAGTAACTTTTATATCAATATTTTAGGATATTTGCAGGATATGACGCAGTCATTGGAATACATTTCTAAAGTGAGCCATAAACATGTCCACAACAACCATAAGAAATTAAAGTTCAGTCAAATAAAGGAACTTAAAGAAGTGGACGCCCGTTTTGAGCGTTTATTCAACAATACTCGGAATGCTTTCGACTCGCATTCTTTTGAAGAAATTGGTATTATTTTAGGAAGGAAAGCAGAAATTGTTAGTCTGGTTACAGATAAAATCCAA